>NZ_CALEMX010000147.1 GCF_937910335.1 uncultured Gimesia sp.
AAAAATGATTTGCGAATTTTTGCGGTATTTCTTCGGGAAGTATGCCAATAAATTCAAAACTAAGCGTCATCTCTTTCAGATTTACTTTCACCGAGTCCTTGGCATATTCAGGGACAAAATCTTTCAGCCCCCTTCGAATCGTTCCTTCAAGAGATTCTGTCCAGACAATGGGATTGCTTTTCAGCGCATTTGTATGAAATTGATCAAAGCCGGTGACTTTGAATGTGGCTTTTCGTCTGGTGATATCGATTGTACTTTTTGCAGGTTGCGGGATGGATTTACTTGCTGACATTTGCGGGTTCGGTTGCGCAGAATTCGTATTTTTAACTTGTTTTTTGATCCATTCAATTCCCTTAGGAAGCCCTTCGTCGAGCATAGTCTGATAGTGATCACTGCCATCTCCGGCTACGAATTCAACGTTGGTGCCTTGCGCAGTGAGCTGTGATGCAAATTGATAAGAATTTTGAAAAGATGTGACCTGATCTCCTCGTGAGTGGAATAAAAACACAGGGCATTTCAAATCTTTGATATGTGTCTGCGGTGAACTGAGTCTGATAAAGTCTTCTATATCCGGTATTAATGGTTTTATTTCCGGTAAGAAATCTGCCATCGATTTCTTCAGATCGACCGAGGGGGCATAAGCGAGGCAACCTTTAATTTGTGGATAATGTTCTGCGAAGAGCAGTGACAGAGTGCCTGCGGAACTGTGACCGGCAATAAAGATGTTGTCTTTATCAATTCCGGGAATGACAGCTTGTGTTTCCAGAAAAGCATGGACGCAGTTTACGAGTCCCGCTTTACTTTTTTTGAAGTCTTTATGAGCCCTTTTGACATCCAGATTAGATGCTTGTTCTCTTCTCAACAGACGCCCATCGAGTGAAAACGTGACGACGGCGAAGCCCGCTTTCACATAGGGTTCATGCTCGGGGTTTGGACTTAAATCGTAAGAGTCTATGTCCATGCCCGTTAACAAATTCGAACCGGCGGGCGGTACGATAACACAGGGGACTGGTGAAGCTGGGTCAATATCTGGTGGTAGATAAACCCGAAACCTCATTTTTCCTCCAGCTGGTGCATCCCCATCAAATGATCTACTGTTGTGTGCTTCAAATACTTTTCCGATGGATTTTGTGCTTCGCTTTCGATAAACATTAAACCCTTCGACCCCTTCTGCAGGCCAGGACATTAACATTGGTTTGATCTGGGAGAGATCGAATTTTGTGAGCTGCGTTTGCCTGGTTTCTGTATTTTGAGCAGGTTTCTGAAATGATGAACCTGGCTGAGTTCGGTTCGGTGTATGGGGGTTTCTATTGAAGTGTTTGCTTTTCTTGAAGTTCTCAGAGGTTGAGTTCGTGTTAATGTCAGGGGTGGAGTTAACCTGTGGTGGTATATGTGCAAAATTGTTATTTCTGCCTGGCAATATATTACTCATGGATCCGAAAAACAGAAGAAAGGAAACTACCATAAGGGATAAGCCCGTTACAAAAGTAGCCACTGAATGCTTCGTTTGGTCAAATCGCGAGATACCAAAATAGAGATTGTAAAAAGGGATCACCAGGCAGAGTGCCAGTTCTCCGCCGCTTTCCTTAGCTGCTTCGATCAATAACCCGATGCCACCAGCAAAAAGACATCCAATTCCCACGAGCATAGACAGGAAAAAAGCCAACATTAATAAGTGGCTTTGCATAATAAAAAGAATCAAATTCAAGAGGATTAGAAAGACGAAAGTACCTGTGATGAACGGTGAGAAGCCATAATCTTTGAGAGAAAAATTAGATTTGGCTTTCTTTTGTTTCGGTGGTGCAGTTTTCTTTTTACTTGCCTTTGGTTTGGCAGAGGGGCCGCTGCTCAGGTCGGCGTCCCAGTCAGCGAATTCATCTTCGAGGGGGTCTGCATAAGAATCTGAATCATCATCTAAGAAGTCTAATTCCGGTTTGATTTGCTGTTTTTTTTTCTTTGGTTTCGGGATGACAAATGGCTCGTTACATTTGGGACATTTGACTTTTTTCCCAAAAGCAGCCGTGTTTTTGATTTTAAAGGAAGTGGTACAATGTGGGCATGTAATGGAGTGTGTGTCAGCCATAGAAGAGCGTTTCACTATTACAGTCTATCAGACAAGAAAATGAACAGAGTTGTTCATTACATTTGTTACTAATCTTACTGTGTGAGAGTACACGTTGCAAGTAGTGATTCTGTTCAACTTCGCAGATTGCTAACGAATGGAAGTCCCGTTTATTTTTCAGTTTGGGGGGACCGCTGAGAGACAACTTCCCGGAGCTCTCGCACTTCCATTTTCAGTTGCTGAACCTCACTTTTTAAATGATGCAACAACTCATGTGTTTCTTGTTGAGGTGTGTGAGCGTGGTGCCTTGTTTTGCTGATATGATCGCGGAGTTTTGTTTCCCGATTTTCTGCTTCGCGATGAATCTGATGCGCCAGGTCGTGTGCGCCGGCCGCTTCCAGATGTTTTGCGGCCTTATGCAAATTTTCGATTTGATGTTTTTGCAGTTCGATTTGATGTACCTGCTCCCGTTCGAGGTGCTGCCTGCGTGCTTTGTCTGCCTGTTGCTCCATAAATTTTTTAATGGCAATAGGGAGTGGATCTTCTCGTTTTTCCTGTGGAGATTGTGCATTCACCTGCGATGCTGGTGAGATGAAAAGATTCATTTTCAAAAAGCAGGCGACAAATAAAACGGCGAGAGTAATGATGAATGTTTTTTTCATGTCTTCAAGTTCTTTCTTTTGAAGAATATGTATTGGAATATGAGCAGGTCCTTTTCGGATGAAGGCGATCATTTCAGAATGGAATATCTGATCTGGGTGATGGCTTCGCGTGATCTCTTTATGCAGAACGTTGACGCACCTGGGCACTCAGCAGATTCTGGTAGTGAGGGCATGTGTTGATCAGAGTACTGTGTGGTCCGGTTGCGACCACTTTTCCAGAGTCCATGACCACGATTCGTGTTGCAAATTCGAGCAGGCTTTGTCCGATGGAATGCGTAATGATAAATACCGTTCGCCCGGGGGCAAATTCTTTCAATGCTTTGTGAATCAGAATTTCACTCTGTGAGTCAATCGCTGATGTTGCTTCATCTAAAATCAGGATTTCAGGATCTCGCAAAATCGCGCGTGCCAGAGAAATGCGTTGCCTCTGCCCGCCTGATAGCTCTTGTCCTTTTTCTCCGACGTTATAGAGTAATCCATCGGGTATTTGCTCGGCGAATTGTGAGACATGTGCTTGTTTGGCAACGGCTTCAATTTCAGGACGACTGGCAGAAGGTCGCCCGTAGCGAATATTCTCCAGGATCGTATCGTCAAATAGCATTGTTTCCTGTGAGACGACGCCGATATGATTTCGGAGGTCCTTCAGGCGAAAGTCTCGGATATCGGTTTCGTTAATTAAAACGCTGCCCTTGTCGGGGTCATAGAATCGGGGCAAAAGATTGACTAATGTTGATTTGCCGGAACCATTTTCACCTACCACAATAACGACTTCGCCCGCAGCGACTTCCAGATTCACACTATCGAGAATCGGATCATTATTTCGAGTAGAATCTTTTCGTAGTGAATACGTAAAGTCAATGTTAGTGAAATTTATCGATTCCAGTTTAAGAGGGAATGGTTGAGGTCCCTCAGATTCTTTGACGAGTGATTCGCGGTCGATAATCGCAAAGATCCGTTCTGCAGCGGCTGCCGTTCTTTTGAGTTTTGAGTAAACGGAAGACATTTTACGAGCAGGGTCAGTGATGCCGGCCAGTAACGCATACATTACACCCAGCGTGGCTACATCCATGGGGGCTGATGCCAGTTGAATACCCCAGATTTCGGTTTTTCCTCGCAAAACCAGATAGGCACCCGGAATTAGGGCAATGAAAATGGCCATCATTCCCAGCATTTCCGTCGTGGGGCTTGTTAAGGAATCGATGCGGACAATGCTCATGGCTTTTTTGAAAAACTCTTTATTTTCATGATGGAAGCGATTGCGATGTTTGCGTGCTCCATTAAATGCGATGATGACTTTGGAACTGTCAAAAGATTCTTCGAGAGTTTTGTAGATCCGCGACATGCTTTCCATCATTTTCTGGCTGGCATGTTTGAGCATTTTTCCGATTTTATAAAACACAATCGCAATCAACGGTGCAAAGATAAACGAAAGGAGTGTCAGTCGCCAATTAATCATAAAGGCGAAAATGATACAGGCGAGTGCTTTGAGAGGTTCACGTATAATTTTCCCTCCCATTAAAGTTAAGCCTTGAGAGAGTTGCTGCATGTCAAATGTAAAACGTGACATCAGCTCCGCTGTACCCTGGTCGGTGATACTTTGGTAATCCAGATCAAGAACTTTCCGAAAGCATTCTTTTCGGATGGCCATGGTTGCCAGTTCGACAACGCCCCCTACGATGACATCTTGAGTAAAAATACAGATGCCTTTGATTAAAGTGGCGAATAATAAAATTCCCAAAATGAGGGCGAAGGTATCGAAATGGTCATTGGGGACCCAGGGAAGAATCGTGGATTGAACCCACTTTAGTGCAAAGAGCTCTCGTGAAGCATTGCTGATTTTTTTCTGTTGCCGCGAGTGCTCGCTCAAAAGGTTAACGGGTGCTTCTGCCAGATCAGTATGAATGGTCTCGAGAGGCAGGGGTTTAAATTCTTGCTGATCTATATTTTGTGAATGAATTTGAACGGATAAATTTTTCAGGGCTTCCTGTTTTTCCTGAATGATTTCTTCATTCTTATTGATCTCCTTCTGCACATACTCATTCAGACTTTCCCCCTGTAGTAACACTTTAATTACGGGAAAGGCGACCGAGAGATTTGCACCCCATAACAGGGCTACGAGAATGGCAAAAAAGAAGGAAACGACGAGTCGCTTGCGGTAAGGCCAGACATAGTGCAGGATTCTCGCGAAGCTGTTCACGTCATTAGCGCTGTTTTTTGAATTGATCCGCATAATTTAAGTATCGCCTGGTGAATGGTTTCTGTTCTTGATTCAATCACTGAATCCGGTTGCTCTCTCATTGATGTGAATGAAGCGCAGTGATGGAAAACGCGAATTAAACTAGGAATCGGGGTTCAGGTCCAGATGAGATTTTAATTGATGGGGTGGTGGACCTAATGACACGTATCAAGGGCGTAAGCATTGTACCCCGCTTTTAGAATTGCGAACATATTGTTCATGTTATGTGTCGTCAGAGGGGCAATTTCCGGTGTTTTTGATATGCTGCCCACTGGATTGGGTCGTTTCTGTCTCTCCTCACTCAAATCCAGTCGATTCGCGTTCTTTTTTCTATTGATTGGATCCGTTCAAGATGGGAGCTTCTTCCCACAAATCTCAACCATTGGATGTCGAACCAGGAAGCTTGCGCGAACTGGCGAATATAGCTGTGCCATTGGTTTTGAGCTGTGGATCACTCTCGGTGATGCATGTGGTGGACCGGATTTTCCTATCATGGTGGTCTACTGATGCCGTCGCTGCTTCATTGCCTGCCGGCATGATCCAATGGGCGGCCATGTCGATTGCGATGGGAAACGCGACTTATGTGAATACTTTTATTGCACAGTACGAAGGCGCTGGTCAGAAGCAGCGTGTATCGGAATCATTTTGGCAGGGTATTTATCTGGCGTTGATCTGGGGGGGGATTCTGTTAATCGGGGTTCCACTTGCTCCTCATATCTTTTACTGGATTGGTCACGTTCCCGAGGTGCAAACATTGGAGGTCGATTATTTTTCGATCGTCTGTCTGGGCACGGGCCCCGCTTTGCTCTCCACCGTTCTTTCCTGTTTTTACACAGGACGTAGCAAGACGATGGTCGTGATGTGGGTGAATCTCGCTGCGGTCGTTCTGAATATCGTCCTGGATTATTGCTTGATCTTTGGTGCCGGCCCGATTCCTGCGATGGGAATTAAAGGGGCTGCCATAGCGACCGTAACGGCCAACGTGTCCACGATGGTCTTTTTTATCTTGATCATGTATGTGAAGCATGAAGCACGGGAATATGGATTGTTCAACCACTATCGCTGGAATCGTGAGCTATTCATGCGATTGCTGCGTTATGGATTTCCAAACGGGATGCTGTATTTTGTGGACATCATCGGGTTTACGATATTTGTTGTTTTAGTGGGACGAATCGGAAAGGTCGAGTTGGCAGCTACAACGATAGCCTTCAATTTGAACTCTCTGGCTTTTATTCCGATGATGGGTGTCGGGACTGCGGTGATGACGTTGGTGGGCACCAGGGTGGGCGAAAGTAAACCTCAATTGGCTGTGACCACGACCTGGAAAGCATTTGCTGTTTCCGCGATCTACATGTTGCTGTTTGCCGGCGTTTATGTTGGATTGCCAGAGGTGCTCTTGAGTCCTTATGAACCGGAAGTGATGACGGCGGATTTTCTGGAAGTCAAAGAGACGGTCATTGTGTTATTGCGATTTGCCGCTTTATTTGCGTTTTTCGATGCGGCGGCTGTTGTATTTAGTTCCGCCATTCGCGGAGCCGGGGATACTCGATTCTGCATGATTTTCACATTGATCTCGGGCTGGGCCATTATGGTCATTCCTACAATTCTGATCTGGATGTATGCCGATGCCAGCGTGAAATTGTTTGGCAGTTGGATTGCCTGTACGTCCTTCATCGCGACATTGGGGGTCGGATATTTAATTCGCTTTCAGCTGGGACACTGGAAGAAAATGCGCGTGATCGAAGATCACTTTTTGAATCCGGTCGTCGAAGATGAAGAGCAGCCGTTCGAAGAAGTCGTAAAATGATCACGTCATTTTGTGAGAGGCCGCAGCAATCTACTTAGCGACGGAGATTCCATTTCTCCGTCGTATATTTTTCTGTGACCAGTTGTTTGACGCGTTCTACAGGCAGAACGGGCTCTGCCTGATCTGCATTCCAGGTATCGATGAAGGCCTGTTTGAGTTCTGGCTGGCTGAGGGGATAATTAGTGACAAAGTCGAGATGGTCGCGCTGAGATCGATATTCGGGTTCGCGTTCGGGACTGGTTAAATAGCGGGGAATACGATCGAGGTCAAAATCGTACAGGATCGTTCCGTGATGCAGGAGCGTGGTTGTCAACCAGCGTTGTGAATTGCCGGAAAACTTTTTTCCCTGGATCGTTAAGTCGCTGATTCCCTGGAGTTCAATATTTAATTCAGGGCGGCGGACGTTAAAGTGATTGCGTATGCGATGTAAAATATCCTGTGTCGTGGCTTCAATGCCGGCCAGATGTTGCTTGTCTGTGATTCGCAAAAACAGGGAGTAGATAAAACAACCCGGACCGAGTAAAACCGTGCCGCCGCCTGTACAGCGTCTGAAAATGGGAATGTGATCCTGTAAACAGGCGGTCTGATTGACATTGGCGGCGACTTGATTTGAGCTACCTAGAACGACCGCATATTGATCGACTTCCCAGATCCGCAGGCAGCTTGCGGAATCCTGTTCATTGATTTGATAGAGCAGGGCTTCATCGAGGGCCAGATTTTCTTCCGGCGTTGGCAAAATGGTATTCGAAAACTGGCATTGGGAATGAAGCATTTCAGAAATTAAGTGCGCGTCGATCAACGGCCAGCGC
>NZ_CALEMX010000148.1 GCF_937910335.1 uncultured Gimesia sp.
TGATTCGAGCCTGGATCGATTCCTGGCTCAACCCAAATGGGAAATATCGGATTAGAGACCATCAGGTCGCCCACGCCGTTAGCGATAATTGAAGAACCGGCGCCGGTTGTCGTGATATCAAAGCCGGAGAACACGCTGCGGTTATTCAGTGTGAAGCTACCTGTGATTTGTGAGTTTACGCCGGAATTGGAATCAGGCAGTTGAAGTGATCCAAATTGCGAATTGATGAACTGAGCTGGTCCTTCGGAGAGTACCTGTGTGTTAGCCGCGAGAGTAAAGTCGCCTGTTTCCATACCGATACGGTGATCGTAGACGATGACATCACCCTGTTGTGTGCGTGGATCAGCAAAGGCGGCTGCGAGCGTTGCATAGGGGTCTTCATAAGAACCATCGCTGTTGCCGCCGGTGGCAACGTGCATGAAGTAATAGGGTAATCCTGTGGTCGGATCGATGATCAAGCCGCCATTGGGGTCTTCAATTTTCTGGTTGGCGACAACGATGCTACGAAGTCGTTCGGGGCTTTCGCCCAGTCGATCTCTGGCTTTCAGATCGGAACGGGGACCTCCTCGCAAACCTGTGATACTGGGCCATTGAATGCCGACGGCAAAGTTGACGGTTGTGTCGAACACACGGTCATTCTGCACACTGAGATTGAGAGAGACCATATCCGAGATGCGGCTTTCGATCCGGGATTTCCAACCCCAGGCCTGCTTGCTGCCTTGGGCTTGAAAATGGTACCAGCCCGCATAAGCGCGAAGGTCCATATTTTCGTTGGAATAAAATTTGGCCCCCGCTTCCATATCGAGGCCTTTCATGGCGGCCTGATAGTAACGGGTAAAAGTACCACCGGTCAGATAATGGCCTATGAATTTATATCCACCACCACCGCTGGTATGAGTCGTTGCATACTGATTGCGTGTCTGACCTGTGGGGACATACCAGTTGAGCCTTGCGTCCCAGATGTCACCGAGCGTTTCAATTCCCCCGGAGACCTGATCGAACGTGGCATACCCTGCATCGCGGGTATCGTAGTAAATGTAAGCTCCGATGGTTCGCTGATATTCGGGAATATATTGGCGGGCACCAAAACCTACATTCGAACCCAGATTATGATTATCGTCACCTAGTAGGAGCCGCGCGTCGATGAAGGTCAACCAGCTACTGTCTTCCCCTTCCAGGAGTGGGAAGAAGGCGTCAAAGGATGAAAGTCCTCCGATGCGTCCGACGGTGTCTCCTGTTTCGTAGCGGTAACCGAAGTGGGGTCGATAACGACCGAACCAGGCCGAATCGCCGAAGAGTTCAGAGGCATCGCCGCCATAGTTTTCATTTTCGAAACCAGGCTCTTCATAGGCCGGATCAAGGGGCTGGGCGAGGAGCGTACTTGGTACGTAGAGGGCAATCAGTAAAGCAAGGCAAAAGTGTTTCATGGAATCCATTCCGAATTAGACGTAGATTTATAAGATCTTTCGTCATAACAGAATGTGGGGCTGAAGCGGTATTTGCGATAAGCACTACCGATGATATCTACGGTTTTGGTTAGGGGGAGTAGGGTGAATTTGCAGGCTAGTGTGCGTGATTAATCTTCCCTGGCTTGCAGATGAACAACGAGAGGTATCTGGATTGCCACAAATCCCATTCGACCTGAAGAATGGTTGGAAACGAAGTGATTTTCGACTTTCCCTTTCAATCAGACCTCGCGTCTTTTGAAGCTCCACCAGAGTTTTTGTGGAAGGAATGCAAGGGCAATGACTGCCAATTGTGAGAGCATGAACAGTCCGAGTGCCATCAAGACGCCATCGGTGAAGCCGTAAGAGTGCAGGCCGACTCCCAGTTCATTTACGCCGAACCATGACCAGCTGGTAACGATATTCCCGCCGATGGAAAGCATGGCTAGACCGCGATCTTTGATCATGCCACCCCAGCGTGCATGTAGGACGAGTGCGTTCCAGAGAACGATGATGAGCGCGCCATTTTCTTTGGGGTCCCATCCCCAGAAGCGTCCCCATGAATCATCGGCCCAGAGACCACCCAGTACGGTTCCTACAAAGCTGAGGAAAATGGCAAAGCAGAGTACGCCGTACAGCATGCGAATGACTTCTTTGCCGGCGTCCGCCGTCATCCTTGGGGTACATGTTCCCCACAAGATATAGAACAAGCCGAGCATTCCGGCTACAAAGGTGGCGGCATAGCCAAGTGTGATACAGACCACGTGTGTTGCGAGCCAGAACTGGGTATCCAGGACTGCCTGCAAGACTGTCATTGTGTCGCCATCACCGGCCAGCATGTGAGCGATGAGCAATGTGGAGAAACCGGCGACCGCGGCCAGTAAATTACCGATGCCCAGTCGATTCATGCGTTCGATAACCATGCCCGCGACCACAGCCCCCCATCCAATAAAGACGGCAGAGGAGTAGAGGTTGGTAACAGGGGGGCGGCCCGAGATATAAATTCGGGAAATCAAAGCAAACGTATGTACGGCGAATGTCAGCGCAATGATCCAGAAAGCGGCGTTACCCAACGGCTTATTCCAGAACAGGAACGAGAAACAGACCAGCACGAACGCGATCAGATATAACACTGAACAATAATAAAATGGTTCAAAATGATTGAAGAATGCTTCGTAATCAATTTTTGAGAGATCTGTTTGAGGCAATGCTGCCTGATGTTTATTCAGCCAGCGTTGATAGTTGCGGACTTCTTTATTGAATTCCTGAACGTCGCCTTTGGAATAGGCGACCAGGATTTTGGTCCAGGCTTGTGTGGCTTGATGTTCTTTATCTTTAGAGAAACTGGCTTTTACAAGATCGCGAGTCCAGGCATACGAATAGGTGTGCCATTCATTATCGTCTTCTCCTTCTGCTCCCGGTGGAATGGCCCGGGGCGGATTACGTTTATCGAGCGCCCCATGACGGCGGATTGCTTGCATTAAATCTTCACGAGCCGTTTCTGGGCGAATATTCGGAGGGGTAAACGATTGGATTATTAAATCAATCGTCCCGATTTTACTTTCCAGATCGAGGACTTGAGATTGATATAAACTGGCATTCCCTTTGCCCGCCTGACGTGCCAGCGCAGCCTGTTTGGAAAGTTCCGGAAGTTTTTCTATAAAGTCATCAAACGAGTAGCGGAATCCCTTACGTTTCTTAAGATCGAGTGTATCCTGCAGTTCCTGACTTTCGATACGAACGACATTGTATTTAAAGGATTCTTCGGGTTTGGCAATCGTATCCAGCAGCCACTTGATGGCGGGAACTTTCCTGGTTGTCGTCTTTTTCTTCTCCTGCTTAGCTACTTTAGAATCTGAATTATCTTTTGTATCTTTTGCTGTCGCTTCCTCTTCGTCTGCTTTCTCTTTTGCTTTGGATGTGACAATTTTGCCATCTTCATCGTATTCAACTGTAAAATCCTGTCGACCGGAAATGATTCGCAGACTGTTGCGGGCCAATGTATCGATGGGTTTGGAACGACCCTGGTAGAGAATGGGGAGCTGCCCGAATTCGTACAGGTTCATTTCATTCGAGGGTGTTTTGGGAATGCGGGCTTTGCTCATCAGATAGCCGCCAAAGATGACGAGAATGAGAGCGGGGATCAGAAATCTATTCATTATGTTTTTAAAGTGTTGTTTATCTTTCAAGTGGGCAACTTCTGCATTATCGGGTTGTTCAAAATTAGCGACTGCCGTCGGCTCGAGTCTCTGTTTTTCGCGTCTTGCGAGAAACCGCAGCAAAGTGATCATGAAATGATATAACATGCCTACGGCGACAATCATGCAGGAGACATAGGGGATCATCCAGCCCATGTTGGTGACGACCGAAAGCGTTGTCATTTCCTTACCTGTATCGGGGTCGGCGTGATAGCCGCTTTGATAAAACGTTTCGCCACTATAGCGGAGCGGGTTATTCATCCAGATTTTAATTTCCCGATCGACGCTGGTTGTGGGGTCCACCAGTTGAATATCAGAGGAATAATTCATAACCGTTCGAGTGCCGGCGTAATCATCTTTCCGCACATCAATCAGTTTTACTGTATACGGTTTGTAGGTGCGTTTAAAACGAAGGGAAAGCTCGTAGGGTTTACCGTCGACGGTCACCTGCTCACCGAAATCCTGTAGGCCCATTACCAAGCTGAGCAGATAGACGCCGAGAGACTCGGATGTTTTTTTATCGATAATTTTAATGTAAGCCGCCGGAGTGTCGACAGCGCCGCCCATATCGGTACCTGATGCGGTTCGAACGGGTAAGGCAATCCAATCCATGCCGCTACCCTTTGTGGCGGGATTCTCCGCGAGTTTTTTTTCCTCGGGGCCTAAAGAGGAAATCTTCCTGAGGGAGGCGTTCTGATAAAATTTGATCAGTTCGTAATCAAAGGGGAGTTTGTCGCTGGAAACGACCTCTTTTTGTTTTTCAAGTAAGATCGATTTGGGGATGACGGTAACCAGATCCTCTTTGGGGTCAGATTCATCGATGATGGCTAATTCGATTTCACGAATATCATGCACGTAATTCGCCGATTCGTCTTCAGAAATCGTCATCTGTGTTTCGACGGCCATTGTGCCGACCATCAATTCACTGAGCATCATTAATCCTACGCCGCCATGTAGCAGCACAATGCCAGCACGCTTTTTAAACAGGATGATACAACCTGCGAGCAGTACGACACCGGCAAAGGTTGCTTTGATTAACTGCCAGAGAATGCGCATTGAGGAATCGCTGAAGCGTGCCGCATCTCCTTGAGACAGAAACCAGGCCAACAGGCAGGCTAGTAGCAGCGTGGCGCCTGCGATCAACCCGCGTTCGACTTTGCGAAGTGATTCTATCTGAAAAAAGAGCCAGATGCCCCCGATGATCGATGCTGCGATCCCTACTTCGATTAACGTCCATAAAGCAGACCAGCTCAGCAGAGGAGTTTCCTGAAAGCCTTCTTTATTCGAACCGCTGGAAATTACTATCCAGGTTATGAATATGCCTAGACCAATAATAACCCAGCCTAAGATCCGCTGCGATTCTTTCGCTTGTACTTTAAAGCGAATGAAGTGCGCTGCGAACAGATTGATGCCCATTAGAAATCCAATCAGCCAACCGCCGGGAAAGTAAAAGAAACCGGGGATATTCGCCTGATTGAGGTTCGGAAAAAACGAAGGGGGAAAGAAAATTTTGAGTTCAATGCGCGCGATGCCGGTGCGGAAGTATTCATCAATGACGACCCAGATGTCTTTATTGACTTGCGCCAGTGTTCCGGCGAGGATGATGAAAATCGCCATTGCAAACAGGATTACAGTCAGTCTCAGAGACGCAAAGGGTTTCAGGAAATTCAGGAACAGCTCATTGAAATTGTCGGAACCGGAATCAATATCTGGTGCGGCAAATTCGCTGGATTTGTCTGAAATTGTATTTGTCGACATGTTGATTTCCTGCAAATAAAACTCAATATATTGTATCGTGAAGTTAGTTCTTGTCGCGAACTATTCAAATCGGATGGATTGAAGAAACTGTTTGAAGTTGGTCTCTTCCTGCTCGGCCAGTTTCGCGGGACCTGTAAACTTGACGAACCAGGCGAGTTCGTTTCGGTAAAGAATCGCACCTAGAATCGCTTTGCGTGGTTTTGCGCTTTCCGGTCCGATCAGTTTGACATAGGTGGCTTCCAGGTCGCCGACTTTTAATTGTTCGGAATTTTTGGGGAGATCCGCTTCTGAGATATCTTTCAGTCCTACTTGTCCGCGCCAGCGATTGATATTAAGCAATAAAGGGTTAGCGGCTTTGGCCAGATCGATTACGGTGACCTCTCCGGTTTCGTCTCCTGCTGTGATATTGAAGCCCGCTTTTCTCATTCCGCCACTGCGGCCCGGCTGCCAGCCTTTGGGGGTGTCATACTTCAATGCGGATGAGGTAGCAGGTTTAGGGGCGGGGCTGGGAGTAGGTTTTGCAGCGCCGACTCTCATTCCTGAAGCGAAGGGAGCCCGGCTCATTGGATTGCCGGCCATCAACCCTTTTAAACTGACCACGGTCAGACTTTGATCTTGGTCTTTAAGAGTAAACAATTCGGTATCCAGGGCGGGCGTATCGGAAGCGGCCTTGATTTCTTTGGCTGTGATGTTGGATAGGCCGACCTGACCGCGCCAGCGGTTGATGTTTGAGAGCAAATCTGTTTCCAGCGAATCGCTGGCAGGCAAGGGGATGACTGACAATTCGACCGCGGGCTGACTGTCTTTCACTTTAAGCGTGGCAAAACGCATTGAACTTCCCGGTTCCTGAACCCAGTTTTCCGGGAGCTTCCATGCAGGTTTCCCCGCTTTCATGGTAATTGATTTGAGAAATTCGACGAAGGGTTCGAACTCAGCTTTGACCTGATCGGGGGTGCCTGTCATTTTGAAAAACCAGTTTTGTGGACTGCCGGGCAATATCGCTGCCAGCATTCGTACTTCTTTCGCGGGTGCCGCTGTGTTGTCCGATTCGATCGGACTGCTACCGGTGGCTTTCTTCGGAACAGTGTAAGAGGTGATCTCTTCCTGCTTTGAACAACTTGTTGAGAAGAGCATTAGGAGCATCATGCAGGGTGAGCAGAATTGTTTCATGGGATTCCATTGAGCAAGTGATTGAGGCATAAGCGTTTCTAATTCGATTCTGTAAACTACTAAAAGCGAATCAGCGAATTTCAGGACTTCTTTTGAAGTCAAACTGTGTTTGGCAAATTCGCCCATCAGTATAAATGTATAGATGATTCAGAGAGTGTTTCGGTCACAGTATTTAAGGCGGGATGAAAATCAGAAAGACGAGATCTCTCTGCAGGGTTGTAAGTCATTATATATCAGTTAGATAAGTGAATGTTAACAAAGCACGATTTTCCGGGTGTGCTTTGAGGAGAATCGCTATGACATTATAGTTGTTTCAGAACAGAAAAGTACACAACCAGTTTGACTGCCCTGCGAAAATCTTCCGCATTTGCTGTGTCCTGACTCCGCAACCGCTCTCCTGTTGTCTTTGCAAAAAAGTCTGAAAAATAAGGTAAAAATTACAATGCCTTGCAATAAATCCATCAAAATGGATTCTGTGAGAGCAGATTGTAAAAGGTTCCAGAGAAAATTCTATTTACAAAGAATACTCTTTAATGTATTTACGCGTTCTGGCGAATATTTCGCAAAATAAATTGCCTTTATGGCATGTAAGCTGCTTATTTTTAAATGACCTGTCCCAAATGGGATTTCGATCCTGTTTCTTTAACATACAACCTTTCAGGTACGGAACCGACAATTCAAATCGATGAGAGCAGATGGTCAGGAAGACCGGGCTTGATTCCACCTTTTTAATCTATCCAAAAACAACCTAATGGCATGGAAGCCGCATAGTGAAGCTATTTTCACATACATCACCCTTTGATTCGTTCAAACGGGCTGTGAATTTTCGAACTGTCGCCTCTCTTCAGAATAAGAGAAGTCGCAAGCAGTTTATCGCTCCTCTGGGGATTGAAGCTTTCTCTCCTTGCTCTGCTTCTCTGCATACGACAACCGGACCGGTTGTCTGCTCTGTTCTGCGAACTATTTCAAGTTCACGGTGCGAGTATAAAGTCTATACCCCTTTATCTGATTCAGTAACGCGATACGCGTTTCAACCAACCTTATTGAGGAGTTGGTAGATGAAGTTTTCGACAACTGCATTTTTATCATTGATTATTTTTGCCAGTACGGCCAGTGCCGCGCCACCGAAGGGAGTTCTTTTGGACTTTACGGCGACGTGGTGTGGTCCCTGTCAAAAAATGAGTCCGTTGATTTCACGTCTCAAACGTGAAGGTTTTTCGATCAAAAAAGTGGACGTGGATCAAGAGCCGGAATTGGCTCGGCGTTTTAAGGTGACCAGTATTCCCGCATTTGTTCTGGTCATCGAGGGTCGCGAAGTGGCGCGTTCTGTGGGATCGACGACTGAAAGTAATTTGAGACGGATGCTGGCACGTATACCCAGCGCCGAATCGCCGCGGCCTGCCAAATCTAATGAGGTGATTTTTGCTGATAATCAGCGGAAATCGAGTTCGTCTGCAGAACCACCCATTCAGTTGGCACAGAATCAAACGAAACCAGAAAAGAAATCGCGGGGTTTTAATATTCCTTTTTTTGGAAAATCGAAAGACGCTGACGAATCGGTGCCTGTTGAAGAACCTGTGATCCGGGCTCAGTTTGGCGAATCAGCCAGTGATCGTAGTGTAGAAGCAGTGTCGCAACCGACGGTCAACGATTGGCGCGAGAGTACAGTTCGGATTCGTGTGAAAGATCGCAAGGGGATGGATCTGGGTTCTGGAACGATTATTCACAGTGCTGTTGGACGGACATTAATTGTGACCTGCAGCCACATTTTCAGTGAGTTAAAAAACGATTCGGTGATTGAAGTGGATGTCTTTCAGGAAGGCAAACCCGAAACGTATGTGGGAACTCTGGTTCGTTATAATATGGAAGCAGATGTCGGACTGATCACGATTCCCACTTCAGCGACCATTCCTGCAGCGAAAGTTGCCAGCATTGAATATCAGGTTAAGGCCGGTGATCAGGTTGCCAGCATTGGTTGTAATGGTGGTGAGTTGCCGACGTTGGAAAAAATTAAAGTAACCGAGCTCAACCGATTTTTGGGTCCCGACAATATTGAATGTACGGGGATGCCCGTGCAGGGACGATCGGGGGGCGGATTGTTTGATCGTTCGGGTCGTCTGGTGGGTGTCTGTTTTGCGGTTGATAAGGAAGACCAGCGTGGTTTGTATGCGGGGCTGCCAGTGATTCACAAATTACTGGATGATTCGAAGCTGAGCGCCCTCTATCAGCAGCCTGAAGTTCAACCGAGTCATCCTGAACCCAAAATGCCCGAGATGGCGCGTGCGGAAACCAATCAGGAACTGCTGGATGAATTTCTAGAACGTGCAATGCCGGCTCGGACAGTAACGTCTGCTACAACTGGCAATCCTGATCTTTCTCAATTGCAGGCTGCTTTAAAGCAAGCCGGTGAATCGGAAGTCGTTTGCATTATTCGTCCGTTGAATCAGCCGAAGTCAGCCAGCCGCGTGGTGATCATTAACAAAGCCAGCTCAAAGTTTGTGTCTTATCTTTCAAACGAAGTAGGTAACCAGCCGCAGCAGACATCAGCGCGATTCAAGCCAGAAGAATTTCTGGATCGCACTTCACAAATGCAACAGAAAACAAATACAAGAGGTAAACGCATTAGTCGCAGTCTGCCACGCTCTGCGAGTGTTCCTCAATCGGGTTTGTCTCAGCCGGAAGAGTCTGGGTTTAGACGTCCTGCTTCGTTCTCGCAAACTTCGCATAAAGCCGTTGTTACTAATCAGCAGAAAAGAGACAAAATTCAGCAGGTTGAAAATCAGCTTCAGCGATATCGTCGTTCCGCTGAGTCTCATCGCTGAAATCATAATAATCACGAATCTGGTACATTCTTGAATCCAGCCTGAAAAGTAACATTCTTTTCAGGCTGGTTTTTTTGTTTTTCGCTTTGAGACTTTTGTTCTGGTACAGTGCCCCTATAAAATGGAGAACCTGTTGATGCTGTCAGCAGATCGACGTCTATGGTTACATCCTAAAGCCTGCCACCAGGAGACTCCACGTGAATGCTTTTCTCAAACTGGCTGCCTGTTTCAGTCTGGTATTGATTTCGATAACCTCTGTCTCGGCTGAGGATTTGAAATTACAACTGCGTTATCAACAGGAAACAAGTAAAGATTCCGGCCGCTATCATCGTTTGCACCGTTCTGAAAACTGGGATCCTTCACAGACGGCAATCATTGTCTGCGATGTCTGGGATTATCATCATTGTCTGAATGCCGTCAGACGACTCGGAGAGTTTGCACCGCGTCTGGATAAGCTGTTGAAGACAGCTCGTGAGCAGGGCGTTACGATTATTCATTCTCCCAGTGATTGCATGGCCGCGTATGAGGGGCATCCCGCACGTCATCGCGCGATGCAGGTTTCCCAGAAAGAGCAGCCTCCTGCCGGCATTAAAAACTGGTGTTCGAAAATTCCGAGTGAAGAACGAGCCGTCTATCCCATCGATCAATCCGATGGAGGAGAAGACGATGATCCGGTAGAGCATGCAGCGTGGGCGAAGAAACTGAAATCATTGGGACGCAACCCCGGTCTCCCCTGGAAGAGTCAGTCTCCCCTGATCACGATCAACGCCAAGAAAGATTTTATCAGTGATAAAGGTGATGAAGTCTGGAATATTCTTCAAAGCCGTGGCATTAAAAATGTGATTCTTACGGGCGTGCATACCAATATGTGTGTGCTGGGTCGCCCCTTCGGTCTGCGACAGCTGGCCAAGAACGGGAAGAATGTTGTGCTTGTGCGGGACATGACCGACACGATGTACAATCCGAAAAGCTGGCCTTACGTCAGTCATTATACTGGTAATGATCTGATTTTCGCGCATATCGAAAAATTTATCTGTCCGACGATTACCAGCGATCAGATTCTGGGTGGCAAACCGTTCCAATATAAGAACGATCAACGTCCGCATCTGCTCATGGTGATGGCGGAGGCCGAGTATGAGACCAATCAATCATTGCCCGAATTTGCCAGTAAATATTTAGGAAAACATTTTCGGGTGAGTAGTGTTTATGCTGATGACAAAGATCGTAATTTGATACCGGGAATCGAAGTGATTGATGACGCCGATGTTGTGCTGTTTAGCGTTCGTCGTCGCGTGTTGCCAAAAAAAGCGATGCAGGCGATTCGCAAGTTTGTTCAATCCGGAAAACCTGTGGTTGGCATTCGCACAGCCAGTCACGCGTTTTCGTTACGAGGCAAACAGCCAGCCCAGGGGTTAGCGGATTGGCCGGAATTTGATGCCGTTGTGTTTGGCGGTAATTATCACGGGCATCATGCTAACGACGCCAAGTCGCTGATATCGATTAACGAAGCTCAAAAGCGAAATCCGATTCTGTCGGGGATTCCCGATAAACCCTTTCCGCAAGCCTATTCTCTATATGAAGTCTCACCGCTGGCGAAAAACACAACGGTGTTAATGACCGGGAAAATTAAAGGCGCACCTGTAGAACCGGTCGCCTGGACATTTCAGCGGAAAGGTGGCGGCAAGTCGTTTTATACATCGCTGGGTCATCCGGGTGATTTTGAACAGCCTGAGTTTTTGCGGCTGCTGGCGAATGGAATCTATTGGGCCGCCGGTCTTGATCCGGCAGATGTCACACTTTCCGAAAAAGTCACGGTTCACGAAGCCCCGCATTGGTCTGTAGTAAAACTTCCCGGTTTGGAGAAGGGGGAGAAAGCGAACGAAAGCCGCTGGTATCGGTGTGTGGTCCGCGTTCCCCAACAGTGGATGTTGGGCAAACCTTTGTTGTTGAAAGTAGCTGCCGCAAAGGGAACCGACGTCAAAGCCTGGTTTAACGGCACGTCTTTAAAGAAAACAGATGCTGGTTTTCAGATAACATGTGAACCGGTGGCCGTCGATGATGCCAACCTGATCGTTTTGCAAGTGTCAGGCCAAACGAAAGCGGCGGATTTCCGTAGTGTACCACAATTGGTTTCCGCATCGGGTAGTTTACCTTTGGCGGGGCGCTGGCAATATCGG
>NZ_CALEMX010000149.1 GCF_937910335.1 uncultured Gimesia sp.
TCGGAGGGAGGGGGGACCGGGAACAACCGGTCCTTCCTACCCCTATCATTTCAGATAGGACTGTCCTGACATGATCGTACTGCTCTGTTTGTTTTTGGTGGTGACTGTTTTGACTGTGAATTATTTTGTTGAACGGCGTGGGGGAGTCAAGTTCAAATTGATGTTCGAAGCGTGGTTAATAGCTGGCAAACGGTGGTTAAACGGTGACCGCAACGCGTCGCAGTGTGTTCGGTACGCGTCGATAAGTTACGAGACATTGGGAACCGGTGCGGAATTGACAGGTGAAGATTTTCAAAACACAGAGACTTTTATAGTAGTGAGATCTTCAGTGTTCGGAAAAAGCAGTGCGCATAAAATGCATCTCGCGCGCGACGCGTATCACCGCATATTGGGATTTTCCAGGACCAAATCAAGAGCAATACTGTGCACCGGTTTCGGGAGCGCTACAGGAGGGGCTGAGTCTTGAAAACGCTGATTACCCTGTTCGATACGAATTCCGGAACTTTTTCAGGCGGCGGAACGGTGTTCTGCTGGTGGCTCGTTTTGCTGCTGTTCGTTTTGGGGGGTGGCAGCGGACTGCTGACATTTTTGAACGACATTCGCCACGAACTGGTCGGCGGTCAGGTGCTCGCGGATGTAGCTGGTGACTTTGGTCACGCGTGAAGAGAAGTAACAGGGGCGCAGATGATAACGTAGCGGAGTGGCTTCGTTGATGACCTGCATGGTTTTTTGATAGTTGGTGGTATCGATTTTGGGTTCTGATTTTTCAGTGCAGGAAAAGAGCATTTGCAGATTCGGGTTTTCGGGAGAGCCGAATTGCTGTTCGAGTTTGAAGCCACAACTTTCTGCCAGCATCTTCAGGCTGGAGGGCGTGAAGTTATGAATATGTGCATAGTGAAACATTTTGCTGCGACGTGCAAACGGAGCATCGATGTTGGGACATTCGATATAAAACTGTCCGGCATCCGAGAGCATGCTTCGAATATATTCGAGTGCGCGGCGCGGCGAATTGAAATGTTCGATTACATGTATCAGCAGAACCAGTTCGCGGCTGTGATCGCGGGGTTGTTCAAACAGGTCGCCTCTGATTACGTTCGACAGCAATGTTTCTTGCGAATAGGTCTGAAAGCCTTCACCGGGTTCGATGCCGCTGGCCTGATGTCCGTTCAATTCGAAGACTTTCACCGTACAACCAATGCCGGCTCCGACTTCAAAAACTTTCGCGTCCGGTTTTACACAGGGTTGAAGCTGATTGAAAATGCGTTCGCCATTTTTCCAGGCACGCATTACACGACGATCCGAAGGGGTCATCTCGCCGTGATAACTCTGGCGGTACTCGGTGGCGTAATAACGGGCGAGTTCTGCATCGGTCGGAATTTGTCCATGTGCTACCAGACCACAGGTTTTGCAGATGACCGATGCCAACTGGTTGCTGTGCCGATCACGGTCTCCGACTTGTTCAAATTCGGTTCCTGCACAAAGATCGCACTGTTTTTTTTCCATTTGATTCACTTCTTTTTTCGGCCAAATGCCTATGATATTTCTGCTGCAGATGACTCGTTGAAACGAACCGGCGGCAGACGAATTGTTTTGATCGGTGTGAACACTAATCGGAGAGAGAAAACAGGTCAAGACGAATCATTCCAAGACTATTTATCAAGAGGGTTTAGTGCGATTATTCTTAGTTACAGAATGTTGATTTCCAACGTTGAGAATGAATGGCTGGATGCTCTCGTTGCATTGTATTTCCGGGCTCGTGGATGTACTCTAGTGAGCGTTGGACTGTCGGAAATTGCAGTCAGAAAACAACTTCAATCAAGCTGCCAAGCTTAAGGTATACAAAGAGTTAGGAAATTCATGTCTGAGTGTAAAATCAAAAAACTGCTGGTTGCCAATCGTAGTGAAATCGCGATTCGAATTTTTCGGAGTACTCACGAACTGGGCATTCGCACGGTCGGAATCTATACCCATGAAGACCGCTATGCTCTGCATCGTACGAAAGCCGATGAAGCCTATCAGATTGGTAAACCGGGTCATCCCGTCAAATCGTATCTCGATATCGAATCGATTATCGCTTTGGCTAAGCAGAAAAAAGTGGATGCGATTCATCCGGGTTATGGGTTTCTCTCGGAAAATGCAGAGTTTGCGCAGGCATGCGAAGACGCTGGTATTATCTTTGTCGGCCCGCGCGTGGAAACGTTGCAGCAACTGGGTGATAAAATATCCGCACGCAAGATTGCGGAACAGGTGGGAGTCCCGGTTCTGGGTGGAAGTGGCGAAGCGATTACCGATGCGGCCGCGGGCTTGAAGACGGCAGAAAGTATAGGCTTTCCTATTATTCTAAAAGCGGCCCACGGTGGTGGCGGTCGCGGAATGCGTGTGGTTCAGAACAAAGACGAATTTGAAGGTGCGTTCGAGCAGGCGCGGAGCGAATCGCTGTCTGCGTTTGGTAGCCCGGATGTGTTCGTCGAGAAATTTATCACTCGTGCGCGTCATATTGAGGTGCAGCTACTCGGTGATAAACATGGAAATTTAGTGCATCTTTACGAACGGGATTGCT
The DNA here is from genome assembly GCF_937910335.1 of uncultured Gimesia sp. Classification (GTDB taxonomy): domain Bacteria; phylum Planctomycetota; class Planctomycetia; order Planctomycetales; family Planctomycetaceae; genus Gimesia. The sequence goes on from NZ_CALEMX010000149.1 coordinate 2,561, forward strand.
CGGTTCAACGTCGTCATCAGAAGGTAGTAGAAATTGCTCCCGCTCCGAATATTGATCCGGATGTTAGAACGGCGTTGTGCGATGCCGCTTTACAAATTGGTCAAAGTGTGAATTATGAATGTGCGGGCACGGTCGAATTTCTGCTGGATGCGGATACGAATCAATTTTACTTCATCGAAGTGAATCCGCGGATTCAGGTTGAGCATACGGTGACTGAGGAAGTGACTGGCGTTGATATTGTCAAATCACAGATCTTGATCGCACAAGGTTCAAAGCTGTCTGACCCTGAAATCAGTATCAATTCACAAGAAGAGATCAAAACACATGGATTTGCAGTGCAGTGCCGTGTGACGACGGAAGACCCTACGAATAATTTCATGCCCGATTATGGACGTGTGGCTCATTACCGTTCTGCGAGTGGGATGGGCGTGCGTCTGGATGCAGGGACTGCGTTTTCTGGTGCGATGGTGTTTCCTTATTATGATTCTCTGCTGGTGAAAGTAACCATCTGGGCGCGTACCTTTAAAGTGGCCAGCGCGCGGATTGAACGTTGTCTGCAGGAATTTCGAATTCGTGGTGTCAAAACCAATATTCCCTTTCTCCTGAAGCTGGTCACGAATCCTACATTCACTCAGGGCGATTGTATTACCCGGTTTATTGATGAAACGCCTGAGCTGTTTGAATTTCCGAAACGACATGACCGTGCTACCAAGTTACTGACATATCTGGCGGATACGATTGTGAATGGGAACCCGCTGGTGAAGGATCGTCCGAAATCGGTGCGTCGAAAACCGGCACCAGTGCCTGCTTACAATAAGAAACAAATTTCTCCGCCGGATGGAATGCGACAGAAACTGCTGGAACTGGGTGCAGAAAAATTTGGTAAATGGATTCTGGATCAGAAGCCATTGCTGCTGACCGATACATCGTTCCGCGATGCCCATCAATCATTGTATGCAACTCGGTTTCGAACACATGATATGCTGCAGATCGCAGAGGCTTACGCTTACAACTGCCCGCAATTGTTCTCGCTTGAAATGTGGGGCGGAGCGACCTTTGATACGTCCATGCGATTTTTAAAAGAATCGCCCTGGCAACGCTTGGCCGAGATGCGCAAACGAGTGCCTAATATTCTGTTCCAGATGTTGATTCGGGCTTCGAGTGCCGTCGGGTATACCAATTACCCGGACAATGTAGTTCGCGCTTTTGTGAAAGAAGCTGCTGACGCGGGCATAGATGTGTTCCGCGTATTCGATGCATTGAACTGGGTTCCCAACATGAAAATTGCGATGGAGGAAGTTCAGAAAAGTGGTGCGATCTGCGAAGCGAGTATTTGTTATACGGGAGATATTCTCGATCCTGCCAAGACGAAATATGATTTAAAATATTACGTAAAGATGGCCAAAGAGCTGGAAAACATGGGGGCACATATCCTGGCGATTAAAGACATGGCGGGTCTTTGTAAACCTTATGCCGCGCAGTTACTTGTGAAAACATTGAAAGAAGAGATTGGCATTCCGATCCACTTTCATACACATGATACGGGAGGTGGTCAGGCTGCTTCGATTCTGAAAGCGGCGGAAGTCGGATTAGATATTGCCGATGGTGCTGTGCCTTCGATGTCGGGTGGTACATCGCAACCGAATTTGAATACGATTCTTGAAGCACAGCGTTTTACAGATCATCAGCCGACGGTGAACGTTACGCATCTGGATGATATTTCAGAATACTGGCGTGCGGTTCGCAATTTTTATACTGCCTTTGAAAGCCCGGTGTTGCCTGCCGGAGCGAATCTGTATGAGCATGAGATGCCGGGCGGTCAATACACCAACCTGTTACAGCAGGCTCAATCGCTTGGTCTGGGTGATCGCTGGTCTGAAGTTTGTCATGTGTATGCGGAAGTGAATCAACTTCTGGGGGATATCGTAAAAGTCACGCCGACCTCGAAAGCGGTGGGTGATATGGCTCTGTTCCTGGTCGCCAATGATCTGTCTTGCGATGACGTTGTGAATGGTGATCGTGATTTGTCATTCCCGGAATCGGTTCTGGATCTGGTTAGCGGTCGGATGGGACAGACTCCCGGTGGTTTCCCGGAAAATGTTCAGAAACGAATTTTGCGAGGCGAAGCGCCTTTGACGGAACGACCGGGAAGTATTCTTCCACCTGCTGATTTTGAAGATGCTGCAAAGACCGTTCGGAAAATGATTCATCGTAAGCCGACCGATCAGGATGTTGTTTCTTATCTGCTGTATCCCAAAGTGTTCGAAGATTTTGCTGCACATCTTGATACGTATTATGATACGAGTGGATTACCAACGTTCGCATTCTTTAACGGCTTAGAGCCGGAAGAAGAAATCTCGGTTGATATTGCACCGGGCAAAACTTTGATCATAAAGTTTCTTGCTGTAGGGAAGCCGCAAACCGATGGTTGTCGTACTGTATTCTTTGAATTAAACGGCCAACCACGTGAAGTTGTGATTGTTGATACGTCATTGACACCCCAAGATGAATCACGGCAAAAGGCAGACAGTTCGAATCCCAAACAGATTGGCGCTGCGATGCCCGGTGTGATCGTTTCACTTTCGGTCAAGGTCGGGAGCAAAGTGAAAGCGGGCGATCAAATTCTGATGCTGGAAGCCATGAAGATGCAAACGAGTGTCATTTCGGAGCAGGATGGCGTTGTGAGTCGGGTTCTGGCTGAGCCTGGTACGCAGGTTGAAGCTGGTGACTTATTGATTGAGTTGGAGTAGTGGATTTTTCGGTCAGTTATTAATTCATAAAACTAACGAATTTAGTCCGTCTCGACGTTCATTAATTTTGGTGTTCTATAGGTGAATGTCTCTTTTTGTAGGGCCAGCTCATTAGTACAGGTCGGGGATTTTATTTAGTATTTCGAGGATGCCCGCCCAGCAATTGACCCATATTACCCATTCGTACCAACGTTTCAATTGAGTGCTTTTTATCTCAAAAAATCAGGTGGCAATTTCCCTCCTTAAGCGAGAGAAATTCAATGCTGGCTTGGATCTTCGCCGATAGATTATATAGCAGGTAGTTTTGTAATCCTGATATTAATCCAGGTCATTTCTGAAACAGAACAAAAGAACACAACCTATCTCTGATGTTCTTTCAAAGAATTTGGAGTACTCGGCGAATGACAGGTGAGAGCCAAACCGTAAATCCTCCCCATTTTGTAATCTCCAGTGAGGGAGAAATTCTTGGAGAAGATACACCCGAAAATCAGGAATTGGTACGCCGCGTCGTTGCATGTGTGAACGCCTGCGATGGGATTACTACAGAAGAACTGGAAAGCGGGATCATCGGCGATATGCGTCAAGCGATATCACAAGCTGCTCCTCTTCTTCAGGAGCGTAGCCAGATGACGGAATTACTTCAGCGAGAAATTCGAGCTGAAATGCAAACACGTAATAAGAAGTCCTAGCAGAGTTGTCCAACGCAAATTATTTCGCGTTGCGTTGGATGAATCCACTGATGCGGACTTTAATTTTTCCAGAGGAGCGATGACCGGCTGGTAAATTTAAGCCGATCATTAAGAGGCCATCGTCTTTGGGTACGTATTCCACTTTCTCTCCAATGATGAATGGTTTTCCCATTTTCGTTTTCCCTTTTTCCCGGGAAACTACAACTCCCATTAATGCTCCTGTTGGAATTCCTCTGGATAGATCTTTCATGGGAGTTTTATTGGGTAAGCCTCCGACTGGTACTTTGATATCTGCTTTAAGATCATAAGTGCCTGTTGACATAACGCGAACCATTTTCCCTTTCGCAACCAAACCTGCGGGAACGCTCCAATTGCGTGAAGCATCAATTTCGAAGTCGGACGAATTGGAGGTCATCAATTTTTCATTCAGCTGCTTGATCATTTCTTTGACGCCGGGCACATCTTTTTTGATATTGAGAATTGACTCCAGCATTTTACGGGAATTCTCATAATCGCCTGCATCAGAGTATTTTCTGGCAATGTCTGCAGACTGCTTGATGAATGCATCGCGCAGTTTATCCGCCTGAATATTGAGCTGTTTGACATTTGTTTTTTTAGAACTGGTTTGCGCGATTGCGGGTTGGGAAGTCATTATAAAAGCCAATAGACTTCCCAAGATCAGACTCTGAATTCCCCAGTCATTTTTCGATTTCAACACGATTCTTTCCTCTGCTCATTTGAACTGATTTTTATACTTTAATTTATTATGATCGACCTATGCTGGTATTCGCAATGCGATTTTCGTACTCAGTCTATCTAAATTTAAAATCTCGGGCTAAATTTAAAATCAAGGGTGCTTTATCCGGGTGGCCAATGCAGCGAACGTCCTCCCAGTAGATGTAGATGCAGATGATCCACGGTCTGGCCGCCTTCTGTCCCGGTATTCACGATCGTACGGTATCCATTTTCCAGTCCTAACGTCTTTGCTAATTTTGCGACTGTCAGCATTAAATGTCCCGCCAGTTCCTGATCTGAAAGATTCAGATGAGCCATCGAAGGGATTTCCTGTTTGGGAATTATCAAAACGTGAATGGGCGCTTGTGGATTCACATCGTTGAACGCCAGACAGAAGTCGTCCTCATAAATAATCTCAGCCGGAATTTCCCGATCAATGATTTTCTTGAAAATTGTTTTCTCACCTGACATTTAACCTGTCTCCCCTCTAAGATATTCGCCGCTTTTTTTAAATTCACAAAGATAACTGAGAATTGACTTACTTTTAGGCCTATTGGCTCATGAAAATGGTTACACGAAAAGTTGCTTATACACACCATAGCCGCCGGCAATTAACAGTCCCAGGCAGGAAAGGAACAACAGCAAATCCCAGATGCGCCCGGGGGTCAGGCGGGAATCGATCCTGGTATAACGCAGATAGATGGCTGCGACGCCTAGCATCGGCAGCATGATCGCCTGCATTGTTCCTGCAATTAAGACTAGCCGAACCGGATTTGCGCCTGTTAGAAAGACTGCCAGGCAAAGTAACGGCAGGATGAGTGACATGATCTTCACCCAGTTTTGCACGGCATTCGGTTTGCGGTCGTCTACGACTCCAAAAAATCGTAATCCATCCGAGAAGATACGTGCATTCGCTGCATTGGCAACCAGAAAGGTCGAGTACAATACGGCGATCGCTCCTACGAGGAAAAGCCATTTGGCGTATTCACCGAAAACCGGCACATACGCTTCCGCCAGCGTGCTTACCATTCGCATTCCATCCGGGTCTAAACCTTCTTTATGCAGGACGGCGACACCCATTAGATAAAAGGCGAGTGTGGCAAAAGTGTAGATACACATGGAGGCAAACGCGTCTATTTTCATCACGCGCATCCAGCCTTTGGCGCGTCGAGCCCAGTCTTCATCTTCTGAATGTGCGCCGGTAAATCTTGCATATCCTTTTTCCAGACACCAATATGGATAGGCAATCAGTTCGGTTGCTCCGACGCCGATAATTCCAAAAGCAGCTAGTGCAGTAAGGAGTGGCGTCATTCCGTCAGAGGCTGCCGGGACCCCGAAAGAGAGCCCGCGGATAATCTCTTCTGTTGAAATGGTCCAGACTTCTGAAGTCTGCAATGAGATGACATTTCCGATCGTGATAAATGTGAATGAAACCACTAATATCGTTGATAAGTTTTCTATTAAATTATAACGACCATAATACAGCATGCATGAAGTGATGATGGCAATTACACCGGCCCATATTTTATCGTCCCATGTCTGGGGCTCAATCAGTGAAACCCCTTTCGCATCGACCAGTTTTTCGTTGTTACGAATTTTCTGCAGAATGATCTGTCCTTTATCTTGAATTCGTTCAATCCGTTGCTTGATTTTCGCATGGCCGCGAAGATAACGTTCGCGTTCTGCCGGGGTTAATGAACTCAACTTGCTCTTTTCGTCTTTTAATTCTTCTTCCAGTTTCAGATACTTTACAAATTCCTTTTCTGACGGAACCTGAATGGCTTTAAGGTAATCCCCCTGGATCGGCAGAGTCAGCGCCAGTGCCTGTCCTACGCCGCCTACGATTCCTCCGAGCTGTCCGATCGTGCAGACGCTCATGATCAGCCAGAACCAGAGAATCCAGTTTGGAGCTGGTTTTTTCGGATCGCGTACGAATCCTAAACGGGGGCCAGGAACATGATTCAAAGCAGCTAGAGTGGTTTCGCCGCATGTCAGGGAATAACGTCCCAGTTCAATTTGCACGAATACCTTGATGACGCAGCCGACAATAATCAGCCATAATAGAGCAATTCCGGCTTGTGCCCCGGTTTTGGTAGTGGCGATCAGTTCGCCCGATCCGACAATGCTGCCGGCAATGATCAACCCGGGCCCCAAACGCTTCACAATTCCCCAGAAGTCGGTGGGGGCTTCGACGGTTTCCGTTTTTTCGGGACCAGGGGAGGAATTGAGCGGTTGATTCTCCTGTTGCGATTCCATCGTACTCCTACTTCACTTTTGATTTCGACAATATGGGGTGATGCCGAAACATTGCTCAGAGTCGAAAGAATTCAAACGGAATGAACTCTCATCGAAATTATTTGAGTTGTTTTTCTGCAACTTCAATCGCTTTGAGCAACCCCTTTGCCTTGTTCAATGTTTCATAATATTCCGTTTCGGGAACACTGTCCGCAACGATCCCGGCGCCGGCTTGAACATAAGCCGTCGACCCTTGCATTACCAGTGTTCTGAGTGCAATACACGTATCCATATTCCCGGTAAAATCGAGATAGCCAACGGCTCCGGCGTAAGGACCTCGTCGGTGTGGTTCAAATTCGTCAATGATTTCCATCGCCCGCACTTTAGGAGCGCCCGAAACGGTTCCCGCGGGCAGCCCTGCTCTTAGCGCATCTAATGCAGACCGTGCTTCGGTTAACTTGCCTGTTACATTAGAAGTAATATGCATTACATGGCTGTAACGTTCCACAACCATGACATCAGAGAGTTCTACCGAGCCAAATTCGCATACGCGTCCGACATCATTTCTTGCCAGATCAATCAACATGACATGTTCGGCGCGTTCTTTGGGATCTGCCAGCAGTTCCTCTGCCAGTCGCTTATCTTCTGTTTCGGTTTTGCCGCGTTTTCTTGTTCCCGCCAGTGGACGTACGGTTGTGATTCGGTCTTCCACGCGTACCATAATTTCCGGCGAGCTGCCTACCAGATCGACCTCGGGAGTTTTGAGCAGAAACATGAACGGGCTGGGGTTAACAACACGCAAACTGCGGTATATGTCTAAGGGAGTCGCCGGGGTTTCCAGCTTGAGACGCTGGCTTAAAACGACCTGAAAGATGTCTCCTGCAACAATATATTCCTTGCAGGCTTCAACCGCGGCTTCAAATTTCGGTTGTGAGAAATTTGACGTCCAGTTTAAATCGGGTTCGGTATGAGCGTCTACATTGATATCGGCCATCTTTAAGACGGTTGCATCGCCGTTTTGGAAACGCTGGCACGTTTCATCAATTCGCTGACAGGCCGATTGATAGGCGGCTTGTAAATCTTTCTGTTCGTAATCTGATTCAACGTGCGCGTGGGCAACGACGAGTACTGTTTTATTAATCTGATCGAAGACCACCATATGGTCATATAAGGCAAATGAAAGATCGGGAAGCTGGCGGTCATTCTCAGGTGCGTTCGGTAAATTTTCGGAATAACGGATCACATCGTAACCGGCATATCCGACTGCGCCGCCACAAAAACGCGGAAGTGAAGGCAGCTCTGCGGCCTGATATTGCCCGAGAATTGTCTCTAATTCCTGCAGGGGATCATCAACCGTTCGCTCCTCTGTTTTTCCCGCATGCTGAATGACGATCCGCTTTTCGTAAGCGTCCACCATCAAAAAAGGATTCGCTCCCAGGAAGCTGTACCGGCTGATTTGCTCGCCGCCGACAACACTCTCGAATAGAAAGGAATAGGGTCCCTTTTCCAGCAACTGGTAAGCACTCACGGGAGTCAATGTATCAGCCGTTAGTTGCCGATAGACGGGTACCAGATTTGACTGATTAGAAAGCGTTTCAAATGATTCAAAATCGGGGAGGTATTTCATGGATTATCTTATTTGAACTGTCTGTGGATGAACAAGCATCCCGGTTTCTCAAATATTGAGAGTGGACTCTCTTATGAACATTTCCTATCTCTGAGACAAGCTGTGTAGAGGCTCAGTTCTCAAAAATGTCCAAAATGTCCCATTCTCACCTTCAATTAAAATCAGGGTTTCCTGTTTTTAAGATTCTGAATCACATGAGAGGAATGGAATTACAGCCGTTGTTTGCATAAAATGAAAAAAGCGTTCAATCTTAGAGAGCTTTCATCGAGTTCGAAGTTTATTAGGCTTTGCTTTCGCAGACTGAATGAGTATGGTATTCGTTCCATGAGTTTACAGGGTTTGTGAATGAATGTCACGCGAGATACAATGCGGGTGAGAGACCAGATTTCCAGTCAATCGATCTGATATCAGATCGTTATATTTATAAGGAGAACCAGGGTGAATTTGGACGCGTTCACTCGCACAAGTGGTGAATGGCTGAGGGGTATCGGTCCGGACTCGGATATCGTGATGTCCAGTCGGATTCGTCTGGCCAGAAACCTCGCACAGTTCCCCTTTATTAATCGCTGCACAGAAACGACTCTGGGCGAAATCGAACTCCTGCTGCGCCCGATCATCACATCGCTTCCTATGGATGTAAAACTGTCCTATCTGGATGTGAATGACTTAGGGACCTTGGATCGACAGTTTATTGTGGAACGACAGCTGATCAGCCGCGAACACTCTGAACGTACGGGACCTCGTGGAGTTGGCCTGGATAGCGAAGAAAACATTGGCATCATGGTCAATGAGGAGGATCATCTTCGGCTGCAGGTTTTGCGGAGCGGTTTTTCTCTGAATGAGTGCTGGGACACCATTAACCAGATCGATGACTTGCTGGAACAGGAAGTCACGTATGCATTCAATGAAGAATTTGGTTATCTGACTGCCTGTCCTACAAATGTGGGCACGGGAATTCGAGTGAGTGT
>NZ_CALEMX010000150.1 GCF_937910335.1 uncultured Gimesia sp.
ATCCATGTAGCCACCACTATTATTTCTTAAATCGAGAATCAGCCGCTCCATTCCCTGGGCTTGCAGTTCTTGAATAGCGGTAATCACTTCACTAGATGTGGTCGCAGCAAATCGATTGAGTAGAATGTATCCAGTCCCGTCTTCCATTACAAATTTTGCCAAAACGCTGTAGATCGGGATCATGTCACGTTGAATCGTGACGGGGATTAGTTCTGATTCACCCAATCGAGCGATTTCCAAATCAACACGAGAACCCTTGGGGCCTCTCAGTTTATCAAAGACACCATCGCGAGTAATTTTAAAAGCTGAGGCCTTGTCGATTTTGATAATCTGATCGCCGGGAAAAAGCAATCCGTCTGAGGGTGAGCCGACAATTGGAGTGATTACTGTAATATAATCATCAATAATATCGAATTCGATGCCGATACCCTCGAAATTACCCCGGAAGCTTTCTTCAATTTGTTTATTGCGGTCCGCAGCGATAAACACTGAGTGGGGATCCAGGGCTTCCATGAGTCCATTTTGGGCTCCAAGCATGGTTTTGTCCCAGTCAACATCCTCAACATAGTTGGTGTTGATGATTTTGACCATATCCTGGAAATCTCTCCATTTATCGTAAAAATCGCTACCCTGGGCGAAAATCGCCTGACCTGATGGGCTTAAGGCAAATATCCCAAGCAGTATGAGGGCTACAATCGAAATATGTTTTAAGGTTTTCATAACTCTTTATTAATCCTGGTTTCGTTCCAAGGTTCCAAATTAAATTACGGCTCGCAAAATAGTGGCCGTATTGATTTGATGAAAGCACCCTTTTGGGTGTTACAATATAATTATAAACAATTTGCTAATGCTGGATGGCTTTTTTCTTTAATACGACCCAATGTCTGTTAAACGTTCTCATGCATCGGTCAAAGGATCACGTAAAGCTGAAATCTGAAGAAGAGCGCCCTGAGAGGAACTTCCAGGGAATCTGAGATTACCTTGTTATGATAAAGTTTCCAGCTACCTGCAGCTGCGACCTGTTCATTCCATCCGGCAATCGTTTTAAATCCCATGGATCGAGAAATATCAAAGCGCATACCCAGGTATGGTTGCACCACCGGTGTCCAGGCAGACAACTCGAAGGCTTTACGAGCTGTGCCGCCGCCAATGATATCATTCCAGCTTTCATTTGCTGGAAAAGAGCTGGCCGTGAGGTTCGCCTGGCCAATTCCAAATAATGAGCCTGCTAGCAATTTTAGCCGAGATCGGGAATGAGTATTGAACTCTGCAGTGATTCCCACACTGCTTAAAACAAAATTTACTGTGTAATCGACATTCGCTGCATCTTGAGTTGAAGCAATGTATTCGCCCTGACCAGCATACATACCAATCGTCCAGTGCGGTGTGACCTCACCAAAACCTTCAAATCCCGTCACCACCATACCACTACTATTGATTCCTGTGGTATTTGTAACATCAGACAAATCAAACGCTGGGGTAAAGCTGCTAAGAGCAGCAAAGGCGGCATCGTCCAGATCAAGAGAGACCATATACGAGAAAGCCGGACCGATGGCGCCACGTAATACGGGCTGGCCTTCAGCGAATTGTGCTTGAAGCGAAGCCGTGGTTAAAACCACAACAAATATTAATCTCAACCATGGTTTCATTCTCTCATTACCTCCCTGATTCTTACACTAAAATGCAAGCGATGCAACACACACGGCTTTTTTTCGTAATGGATCGCCTGATAACTTGTGCTTCTCTTTCACTCAAAACAAGTAGTTGACACAATATACTATCTCTCATTTTTTTACACAAGTCTTTTAAGAATTTACTTTAAGTGTCCGCTTAAATTTATATTGCATACAGTAGCTTAGCCCAATAAATTGGCTTAAAGTTTGGAGTAGGATTCAAAATTTTAATCGATAAGAAATGGGTTCCCATGATGAGCAAACATTTTTTTAGCCATGTTATAGTACGTCATATCTTGATAGTCCCACTCTTGATCGTTCTATCGGCTACGAGTATTTGGGCGATTGACGGCCTGCGCGACATTAGTCATTTGATGGATCTGGGTGATCTTGATCATGATGGGAATAACGATTTTGGTGCAATTCGTAAAATCGCCGGATCAAATTCTGAGCTCATCACTTTTGAGGTCAATCCTGATGGCAATTTCGAGATAAGTTGGCGGTTTGCGCTGCCAGAGAATCTGGTTGGTGAGTGGGTAGATTTTACTCTGACAGACCTTAATTTGAACGGTCGTCCAGAGCTTGTTGCTATTACAAAACTAATTTCAGCTTCCTCTGGGAACAAAGCACCCTGGGTTTATGGGTTTGAATGGTCAGGCCAGGACTTTGAATTTATTCCAAGTTTCCAATGGGGGTGGACACCCGATAACGGCCTCTATGCCAGACCGACCCAGATCAAATACGGTGATATCGATAGAGATGGACTGAGTGAATTGATCATCTCCTTAAGCGCTCCCCAGGCCAATCTGCTGATTGCTGAATTCAAGGGAGATTTTAGTACTTCAAACATTCAAATTGAATATGCCGGTTTACCTGCCGAGATGGTGTTAACACCGGCCTCCGTTCAGCTTGTCTTTAATGATTACGACGATGATGGTAACGATGATATTGTGCTTTTTCAAAAACACGGGGATAAATTTACTGCTGCCAGCATTATTTCAACAGGCGAAGATAAATACGCCACCCGTCAGCTTTCACCTGTAAATCTTAAATCGGGACTCTCTGAAGTCATTAATCTAACAGGAATATCCACTGCGGATCTGAAGGGATCAGGTTCAGAGCAAATTTTTATGGGCAGCTCAAAAGGAACTATTTATGCCTATAATGCAACCGGCGGTGGAACAGTCTGGAAAACATTTACCGATCCAGTAAACCAACTCAAATTCAGCGATTTGGATGGCGACGGACTGGCCGAAGTCCTCATCAGAACAGGTAATCGCGTTTATTTTTTAGAACAAGGCTCCAAGAGTAGACCCTTCGACACTTTTCACCCACTAGTGGAGAACGAACTCAATGCCTCCAATGCTCTGGCTTTTCATGACGGCTTACTCCTGGAAAAAAACAATCGTTATCAGTTCATGGCTGTGGCTCTCAACGAAGCAGAAATTGTCGAAAGCAATCCTGAAGTTGATGAAGATTACCGCGTTTCCGTCGCTGTGACTCCTGAAAGCAGCGTTCCGGACCCCGTGCGGGAACCTGTAACAGTAACACCCGTGATTAATGAAACTCCGGCTCCTGAAATTCGCAGAAAACCCAAAGCTCCAGATGTTACACTCCATGTTGGCGAGAGTTTTGTCCATACAATACCGCGTCAAGATGAGATCGATCCAGGTCAGGCGTATGTAAAATTTAAGACCTATCCTGAAGGGATGCGCCTGGGGAAAGACTTTATCTTAAGATGGAATCCCGCTGAGGGTCAACTTGGATATCATCAGATTGCTTACTCGTTTGGGCAAAACCTAGACACCACCGTTACCCTTTACGTTAATCACGTTCCGGAAATATTTTCAACGCCAAACTCATTAGCAGAAACGGGGCAACAGTATCTTTATCAGGTGCAGCTGGAAGATTTAAACGAAGAACAGTATTTCGAGTATGAGTTGATTTCAGCACCTGCGGGAATGCAAGTAGATGAGGAAGGGCTGATTCGCTGGTTACCGAGTGATACCCAGTTAGACTCACAGTACGTGAGCCTGAGCGTTAGTGATGGGTTCGAGCGAGTTCTTCAAAAATTCACACTCTATGTCAATATTCATCCCCTTATTCTGGAAAAACCGGGTCCCGTTGCGTTTATCAATGAACCTTATGTAGGCCAGGTCAATATTCAGGACAAGAACAAGAATAATACAGCGCGACTCATCCCGGTCCGTGCTCCACAAAACCTAATCATGGAATCTTCTGGGAGAATCTCATGGGTGCCCGAACCAAAACAAACCGGCTTTCATGACATCCTTTTTGAGCTGACTGATGACATGTCTACAGTCCTTGATTCGTTCACAATTTTTGCCAACACCCCACCAGTTATTATTTCTAAATATGAAGAGCATGTGCCAGTAGGTAAGCCCTGGAATTACAATGTTGAAGTCAACGACCCCAACAACAATCAGGATATTAGTTTTCTGCTCTCCGAAAGCAGTATCCCCAATTTAGCCATCAGTCGGCGTGGCCATATCACCTGGACCCCAACAGAGGCCGAGCTGGGCAAGCAAAGTTTTACCATTTCAGTTTCAGATGGTTTAAGGGATGATCTTCAGAAGGTAACACTTTATGTAAACAGCCCTCCCGTTCTTGGGCAAGTGGCCGATACCCTTGCAACCGTTGCAAGACCCTATACGACAACCTTACCCGTGACGGATTTGAACAAAGATCAAAATCTGAATTTTGCATTCTTAACTGCACCTAAGGGTATGACAATCACACCGGCAGGTCTGATCAGCTGGACACCTGCTAAGGGTCAGAAGGGCTGGAACGACATCTTCGTGAAAGTATCTGATAAATACAGCTCTGATACATACAAATTCGCTGTGTATGCGAATGCCCCACCAGTCATTGTTTCAACTGCGGACTCCATGGCCATTGCGGGTCAAGAGTACGTCTATGAGATAAAGGCTCTGGATTTAAACACTGACCAGGAACTGATTTACAAAGTCTACGATGCACCCAAAGGCATCAAACTGACAGACGGCTCTGTCATTCGCTGGACCCCTGGAATAGATCAGATTAATAAAGCTCAGTTCAAAGTTAGTGTCACCGATGGTTTCATTACAAATGTACAGAAAATTGAACTGTTTGTGAATGCTCTGCCTGAAGTCACCTCAACCCCATCCCCTGTGGTGCTCATGGATCGTGAATATCGCTATCAATTATCCTCTCGGGATCTGAACGAAGACACTATCAAGTACTCCAAGATTCTGCTCCCCAACGGAGCTGAAATGAGTGAGGAAGATGGATTGATTACCTGGATACCAGATGCTTCCAATAAAGGTGCAAATAAATTTATAATTGAACTTACTGATTCCCGTGGCTCTTCAAGTTTTCACGAATTTGAAGTGAATGTATTTCAAGACCCCAAAACCCCCATCCGTCAGATGGGCGCTTTCTTGATAACGCTGGCCGGAATTGGAGCTATGTTTATTATGAAATTCCTGTATTGATCCTACTTCCAAACAGGATGATAAACCCATCGCTTGTCGATGGGTTTTTTTTACTGCAGAATTACGTTTATGAGAAAGATTAGATCTTGAACCGTGATATTCCCGTCGGAATTTAGATCAGCGGCAGTCGTCAGCTCTGGTGTAGGTTCAATGATACCCAGAATAAGATTGACCAAAATTACGACATCTTGAATATTTACCTGGCCATCAATGTTAAGATCTCCATCACCGGCCGATGACCAGTTCGCAGCTCTGAGAACAGCACGATGCAAATTCAATCTCCCGCCACTTAAAGTAATGTCTTGCAGCCCTGAAAGCGTGTCAACAGATGAAATCAGCATCGATTTGAAAATTTGAGCAGCCAGAGCTGGATTCTCTTCATTGTATTGTGCCAAACTTTCATTGGCTGCAGCGTGCATCAAAGCCACGGCACCTGTGACGTGGGGGGCAGCCATGGAGGTTCCATATTTTGTTGATACACCCTGATTGTAATTGGTAGATAAAATTCCATAACCAGGTGCGCCAAGATCTATGGATTCAACCCCGTACCCTGCACTGCTCGTCTTTACATCATATTTGGTTGTGTTGGTTACCGTGATCAAATACGGACTGCTGCAACTTGTTGGGACATCTCCTAAAAGGTCAACATTTACATTGCTATTAGCGGTTGCGGCAACGGAAAGGATCCCGGCTTCACCCATGGCATTGTACATATCATTCCAGATTGGATAATCTACTGAGTCACAATTGGCGTAATCAATGCCAAAGCTAGAGTTTGTGACCACAACGAAAGCACCGTCTTCCCCTCCTGATGCTAACCATGCCAATTTTGCCTCGAGAATATAGCTATATGCTTCCATCGCAACAGAGGTGGTGGTGCTTGCGCCGGCAGCGATCATCAGTCCTACAGCCCAGTTTACACCTGCGACCTGGTTGGCGTTGTTTGAATGAGCACCAACAATTCCAGAAACATGGGTTCCATGGGAGGCATCTGAATTCGTTTGAGGAATAAGGCCATTGTGATTGTATGCATTCCAGCCCTGGAAATCATCCACCCACCCATTATTGTCATCATCGATACCATTCCCAGCTGTGTCGGCTGGATTGACCCATAGATTATCGATAAGATCTACATGATCCATATCGCAACCGCCATCAACGATACCCACAACGATCTTATGGCCGAGAATTGATTCCCCTCCGGTACTAATTTCCCAGGCTTCCGGAGCATCAATATCTGCATCTTCAGTTCCTGAAGGATTTCCGTTTATATCAAAACCTGTATTATTAAAATTCCATTGTTGTGCGTAGAGAGGGTCATCGGGCACATTTCTCAAGCTGAGGAAGTGATCATTTTGAGCATAAAGTATCTCAGGGAACTCCTCAATGCGATGACGAGCGCGATGCAGCTGAGCTTTTTGAAGGTCAACCCGCAGCAACCAGAGATTAAGGGGACGACTGATTTGTCTTACAATTTGCAGGGGCTCGTCTAGCAGAATGGTTTCAATGTCCTCGCGTGTGAGACCGTCGTCGAAGCGGACTAGCAGCTCATTTTCGACCGACAGCGCTGATCCACCAAAACCCAGGTTTAGCAGGAACAGAGCGCTTAATATGGTCTTAAATAAAAACTTCATAATACTTATCCCGCTTTAAAATAACCCCCTAATTTCCTTGAGTTGGTGACACATCACACACTCAAAACTTCCTTAGATAACTATTATAACCTGTCAGTAAGGGAAAGCATCGGTCTTTTTAATGATAAATATAGAGGGTGGGGATGGAACGGGATTGTGGACTAAAGGCGATAAGCAAGAGAGAGCTGGCTAACCCAGCCTGCAGCCCCAAAACTCTGTGTGGCTGATTCAATGAGCATGCCCTGCCATTCAAGCGCAAAACCTGCTGATGCACCAGCTATGAAATCAGATTCTGTAACACCTGTCTGAAGATCAAATCGGTTTGAGTTTACTCCCAGCCTGATCTTGAAACTGGGGTGCAACAGGATTTCAGATCCCAATGCAAAACTAAGACGCTGATTAAATCCGTATATCCCCTCCAGGTTAAGCCGAAGTGGCAGATGAGATAGAATTTTTGATGTCCCCAGTCGAAGCTGGGTTGGAAAGGCTTCAGAACTTTCTCCCAATTCTGCAGAAGCCAGGTACAATCCAAGCGTCAAAGAATCCTCAGCGTTGTGGTAGATCGCACCAAGATCGTAGTAAAATTCACCCACCGTCCTGGCATCGGCAACGCGCTGGAAACGACCGATTCGAGCGCCCAAACGAAGACCCTCTGAAAACGTGAAGGCATAACCCAGTGTTGAGGCTAATTCATGATAGCCAAAACTGCCTGTTGTTGTACCTACAATATCAGTTTTATCAAATAGACCATAGTCAAAATAGATTAACTCGGCGCTTAAGCGGTGGCGATCCATAGGCAGAACACCCCCTAAGGCATAGCCCTTGATACCCACAAGATGATTCACAACGCCAATCTGAATCTGCATATTCTCCACAAAACTGGCACTAGCGGGGCTGCCCTGGAGATCAAAATTACCTGAGGCATCAACGGCACGGGTCCCCCCCATAGCAGCAGAACGATTGCCAAAGGAGTAAGTTAAAAGTTGAAATGCCGGAGTTTCAGCGAAGACGACAGAAAGGAATAACAGTTGAATTAACGCGCTTGATAGGATTTTAAGGATCATGACTCTCTTATACATGCCTTAAAATGATTTTTGTTTCCAAATAAAGCACGCCTTTTTTGGTAAAGATTCAACTTCTGGTCGAGTTTAGCCTTGTCACATAGCCATAGTCCATTAAAATAGAACCATTCACACGTGTCAGGTCATTTACAGGGGATTCCACAGAGCATGCGAACTCGTTTACATTTCGTTTTAATAATATTCCTGATTTTCGTTGTCAATTCCTGTTCTCCTCTTGTTCTCACTTTATTTTCCGAACACTGGGATATCATCAGCGATACGCTCCTGACCCGATCAACATCACCTTATATAGATAGCCCTGATGCAGTTGTGGTCTGGGATCTTGAGGATTTAAATGTCGTTAAAGCCGGCTGGGACATTATCAGGGAACACCATGTGCGGATTCAAATTTTTACCGAAGAAGGTAAGAAATACGCAAATATCCGGATCCCTTATATGTACACTGATAAAATTACACAGATCAAAGCCCAGACTATTCTTCCTGATGGGAGGAGAATCCCTCTGAAACCTGGAGATGTTTTCGATGAGGGGTTTGAAAATATCATTATGTTTAAGAAATTTGCACTCCCCGGGGTAGAGGATAATTGTATTATTGAGTACCAATATCAGTCTCGGACGGGAAGTGTTGGTGCCACACTTCCAAAATATTTTCAAAGTGATCTGCACACTGAATATTCGAAATTTAAAATAACTTTACCTGGCGGCTTTTCATACGTTGCGAATGCCCGTAATGCACCTGACGATTATGTTGCTCCTGTTGAAGAAAAAATTCACATTCCCAACGATTTTCTCCCGACAAAGACCTTTTCATGGGAATATAGTAATCTCCCGCCAGTAAAAGATGAGGTCTATCTTTTTAATAGAGAGGATCATCTTTTTTCCATCGGATTGCAGTTGACCCGGTATGTCGATCAACATATTGATGTAACTTTTCTTAAAACCTGGGAGGACATGAATGAAATCCTTGTTGAAGAATATGATTCCTATCTTCATCCTGACAGAGAGATAGGCAGATATCTAAAAAAAATAAAGTCCGATACACATTCAGACACTTTGTCTCCGAGAGACATTTTTAAATATGTAAGAGACGAGCTTAATCCAAGAGGATATAATTCAATATTCACTCGTGATATTTCTAAAGTCATCAAATTTAATTCTGCGAGTCCGACTGAGCGGAATTTGTTACTTACGGTCCTGCTTCGAGAAGCTGGCTATGATGCAGATCCAGTGATTATCAGTCGACGCTCGAATGGGAGGATAAGCATTGCTTCCCCCACATTGATGGACTTCGATCATCTCATCGTCCGGCTGAAGGAGCAGGATAAGACCACGCTTCTGGATGCTTCTGACAAATACTCCAGCTTTGCCCTTATGCCGGCTGATAACTTTTGTGGAATTGGATTAGTCATTGCCGAAGGAGAAGCTAATTTTATTAAATTTCCCTATCACGGTGAACAAAGTAAGCGGACCATTTTGACAAATTGTCAACTTGGATCCGATGGCACTTTGACCGGCAACTTTAACATTCGTTCTACGGGACACTACGCATCCTCACTCCGAAAAAGATTTGCCCTGGCGACGGATACCGTCCAATTCGCCTATGCTGAGCTGGTTAATCATCTTCCCGGCATCATTATTGAACGTGTAGCATTAGAAATGAACATGAATGATTATTACTTGCCCGTTGAAACTCAGATATTTTTCCAGATTCCAGACTATTACGCTGATCAAGGAGACATGATTTATATTCCGACAAATTTCTATCAAAACTTCAAGGAGAATGAATTAGTTGATGAGGAACGAATCCATCCAATTCAGTTTTATACCACCTTCAAGATCAACGAAACTGTCAATTTTACACTACCCGATTCATGTGAGATTATTGAGTATCCTGATGATTTTCTATACAGGGGACCCGGTCAACATTTTCGCAAACAGATCAGGCCAACACGAGGCGCAATTCAGTTCGCCTGGCAGTATCAACGTGATGAAAACATTTTTGATTCTGAGGATTATCCGGCATTGAAAGATTTTTTTACAAATGTCATCGCGGCAGATCAGGCAATGCTGCTGCTAAAATTTTAATAATGTCTCTCTAATCGCATGAGGCCAACCTTCAAAGGGAAATCAACAAATATTGCCGTACAGAGCAACTTTATTAAACGTATCTAGCCACAAGGGGGATTCATGAATTTCAGCCGCCAAATTCAATTTATTTCAATTGCACTGCTTACCTTTACTTTCATGTCATGCGCACCTGCATCCCTCTTTTCAGAATATTGGAATAAGCCTGATATGAAGCTGTTTGAGAGAATCGAATCGCCCTACGAAGATAGTCCTGATGCCGTTGTTCTTTTCGATTTGGAAAGGATGTCTATCGATTCGCAGGAATGGGATGTTGTGCGTGAAAGACATGTTCGGATTCAGATTTTTACTGAAGCTGGCAAAGAATACGCAGATGTACGGATTCCCTTCTATAACGAGCACACTGTTTCTGCGATTAAAGCACAAACCATTTTACCGGATGGCCGCAGAATTATGCTGGACCCTGCTAATATCTTTGAAGAAGGGGACAAAGAAAGGTGGCTGGCAAAGGTTTTTGCATTGCCAGGGGTTGAAGACCAATGCATAGTAGAATATCAGTATAAATATCGAGCAACCTCAATTGGTATAATCCCACCAAAATATTTTCAGGGTTATCTGAGAACAGAATACGCACTGTTCTCTATGTCCCTGCCCCAGGGGTTTGAATACACGGCATCAACAAAAAATATTCCCAAAGACCTTGTCTCTCCTGAAAAACTGGAGATAGCCAGTCCAGATCGACGCGACGTGACCCGGTACACCTGGGAATTCAAGGACATTCCTCCGATAAAAGATGAGCCATTTATGTACAACAGAGAAGATCATCTTTATTCAATCAATATGCAGATGGTGCGCTATAAGGGTCCGCGGGGTCATGTTGCCTTTATCAAGGAATGGGAAGACCTGACCAAGATTCTTTTGGAGGAGTACGCCTCATATTCAGGTAGTTCACGGCAATTGAGGAAACTGTTCGCAGAAATAACACCAGAAGATTCCAGTGCAGGTCTGCAGCCAAGGGATATTTTTCTGTTTGTTAGAGATGAAGTCACTCGATCATCTTCTGCATCTATTTGGCCAGATCAAATGCCTGAAGTTATCAAAGCCCGTCGAGGCAGTCCTGTAGAAAAAAACTTGCTCCTTTCAGCACTCCTGAGAGAGGCCGGTTATATCGCCGATCCTGTCTTGATCGCGAAGCGTGACTATGGAATCATAACCTATAACAGCCCCTCATTGAATGACTTCAACCATTTGATCGTCCGTCTTAGCCTGGATCGCAAACTATACCTGATGGACGCAGGTAACCCCTATTCTACGTATGATCGTATGCCTTTAAATAATTACTCAGGTCTGGGGCTGCTCGTAGCAAAAGGGGATGCAGTATTTATTGAGTTTCCAACTGAAATGGAGCCAAGCAAACGTGATGTCATCACAAATTGCATACTGGACGCTTCTGGAAGTCTAAGCGGAAGTTTTCAAATAAGTTCAAGCGGCTCTTACGCCTCTCAATTAAGAGCCGAGCATGCTGAAGCACTCGATGACAAAACTTTTGCTTATGATGAGATTGTCAATCATATCCCTGGCGTCATCATAGATA
>NZ_CALEMX010000151.1 GCF_937910335.1 uncultured Gimesia sp.
TGATTCGAGCCTGGATCGATTCCTGGCTCAACCCAAATGGGAAATATCGGCTTATTTGAAGTAATCGGCCAAATTCAATCACTTGCTTACTGGACGATCATCGGTCGTATCGATCAATTTCTGCTGGGGATGATTGCCTTTCAAATGCGGATTTATATTAAAGGGCGCCACTTTTTGACTATCGGTGGTTTGACTGCATTTTCCATTTTTTTCTGGTATTTTGATCAGGCAGGAGGTTTTTATAACAACCCTTCCTATCCATCAAGTCGCATTGTTTGGGTCTTCTTCCCAACCATTGAAGGTCTGGCTTATGCCTTAGTGATTGCCTGGTACGATAATTCTTTTACGCATTCCAATGGAAAGGTGTCCCGATTTATTGCCTTGATCGGTACCTATTCTTATTCCATCTACCTCTTACACTTTTTTTTCTACCGGATAATGATCTTTCTCATGATCAGGTACATCATGCCTGTTTCAAATTTCTATATCGCACTTTGCTTTTCTGTGTTAGGTTTTCTGCTAATGGTACCCATTGGCTATCTTAGCTTTCGATTTATCGAGTCTCCCTTTTTAAAGCTGAGAACAAAATATATCGTAGAAGATAACACAGATAGCGTTATGGAAGTACACTCATGAAATTGATGAGCGGTTCTCGTTTTTCAACACTCTCAGAACTCAGCGGCGAATCAGACTGCGCTGGTTGCTTTGCTGTTTGAGCGGTCGGCGGGAAATTTCCTGCCAGTGGCGGATGTCAATTTCGTAGGGACCGTGCGGGCGATCAAAGCCGCCGTAGTCGCGGTAGTACTTTTCGAGCTTCCCGATCTTTTGTTCGACGCGTAATTCTCCCCGCCTTTGACTTTTGGGAGATCGTCCCCAGACGATTTCCGATCCTCCGGTAGTGATCAGGCGATAAATCAGATCATCCAGTGCCAGTTTCGCTGTGGTTCGTCGCGGTGCTTCGATGGAAACGATGTCGAGTTCTTTCCAGTGGGGTCCCAGCGCTTCGGCCAACTGTGCGGCTCCCTTCACCGTCAGATCTCCCCAGGGGTTACCCGCGGAGCCTTCCGGCACAGATCGAATTCCCGTAATGATCGGGTACCGCCGGGCATCGGAGACTGAAAAATCTTCCGATGGTAACAAAATGCCTTCGTTGTCTACCGGATAAAGATTCTGATTTAGCTCAACCATCGCTGCCGGCTTGCGGAATAACACTTCCACTACTACCGTATTGGTCTTTTGAACGGAAACGACTTTTTGAACCCAGGGATGATTCTGAAACGCTTCAGCGATTTTCAGGACCAGTGCCTGATCTAGTAACGAGACTTTCTCGGGAAGTTGACTGCGTTTGATGACCTGATCGACGATGTCAATGGGAACATAATGCGGCGGCGCCGGATTCAGAGAGAGGTTTTTCGTTTCAATCTGGTATTCTTTACGTTGAGTCAGATCTGGAAGCTGGTTCTTGAGCTTTTGAAAAAAGAACAATCCAGAAGCGAAGACTGCCAGTATCAACAGGATTTTGGGTCGAAACAGCATGTGAAGCAGAAATGAGGGGCTTAGCGCAGACTCTTCTTCTTCGAGCTCTTCCTCTTCTTCCTCAATCTCTTCGACCTTTTTTTTGACGGGCCGTTTTTTCGATGCTTTTCGACTCATAAGTGTTTGTTTATCGTGTTGTCTTCTGATCTGAAAAGTGAGACTTCCCGGGTCGTTATTAGTTCCCTGGATAACGGTTTTGCGAACTTACAGCGCGCAGCGAAAGTGGGCGCAGCATTCCTACATTATTGTTATCGCAATCTCACGCCATCAGAGTTGGGGCGCTCCGCAGAAAAGTCGTGATTCCTGAGGAAAGCAGGCCGCTTGGTTAAGCTTTATCAATTATGCGGCTTGTTGGCGATTTTTGTCAGACATTTAACGAGTACTCCTTCGCAGAGCGCGCCAAAGTCCATGTCAGCCTGGGCAGCCGCTTTGGGAACGAGAGAGTGGTCTGTGAATCCGGGAATGGTATTTACTTCCAGTACCCAGGGTTTCTGGAACCGGTCGAGTAGCAGGTCTACGCGAACAATGCCCCGCGTACCGAGTGCTTCGCAGGCATTGGCCCCCGTTTTAATGATGGATTGAATCACATTGGTAGGCAGATCGAAATTGAACAGGTATTGGGTTGAGTCTTCGACGTATTTTGCATCGTAGTCGAAAAACTCATTGGGCGTTTGAATTTGGATCAGCGGAAGTATCTGATCGTCGATCAGAGTGACTGTCCATTCCGAACCTTTGATAGCGGATTCGAGAATTCCAAATGAATCATAATGAAAACAACGTGCCAATGCTTGAGGCAGTTCTTCCGGAGCATTGACAATGCTCACGCCTAAGCTGGAACCTTGTGCGTCCGGTTTCACAACCAGGGGATAACCCATGCTGCGGGCGTTTTGTTCAATTCGTTGTGCATCGTCAGATTCATGAATCAAGACATAAGCAGGGGTGCTTACATTGTTTTGAATAAAGCGTTCTTTCGAAGCCGACTTGCTGAAAGCCAGTTTGGAAGTTGCTGCATCACAGCCCGCAAAAGGCACATTCAGGCGATCGAGTGTTGCCTGTATGGTGCCGTCTTCTCCGTAGGTACCATGTAAGGCAATGAAGACAACATCGCAATTCGTCCAATCATAATTCTCAAGATCGACCAGTGAAGGATCGACGGTTTTCACCTGATGTCCACGAGACGTTAATGCGTGAGATACTGCTGCACCACTTTTGAGGCTAATCTCGGATTCAGCCGATTCTCCACCAGCGAGGACAACGATATTGAAAAGGGGAATGGGATTGGATTGTGAGTCGGTCATCGGGAAGCCTCCTTGCCACCAGACACTTTTGAAATCTAGTTTTTAATTTTTGATTGGTATCGCTTTTTAAAGTGAATCGCGGAATTCTAGCAATAGTCCTTAAATCTGGAAATGTGGATCTTGAATCGTCGGATTCTGTTAAGCTGGGAAATTAAAGTGAGATGTGACAGATTTGGTTACTGAAACAGGCGAATGGTTTTTCTCAACTGTCGATAAGCTTTTTTGCCCAGTGATTCCGGTAAAACGGAGATTTTCGCCTGACCCGCCGCATGTATGAGAGGTTGTTCCGAAAGGGGGTCCAGTGTCACTCGGGCTAGATACGATGTATTGCTTAGTTGTCGTTTCCCTGTGGGGTCGATTTCGGTTGTAATTTCTTTGCGATGAATCAGATTAGGATGTAAATCATCAATATCGATTTCCGCGATTTCCTCAATGGTTCCATTGAGCAGGTTGCCGGGATATTCATCCAGTAGAATCCGAACTGTTTGACCTGCTTTGATAAACTCGACATCTTCCTGGTTCACAATCAGTCGTGCCTGTAGTTTTTGAGGATCGCCGAGTGAACAAAGCCAGGTTCCGCGTTCGAGAAAACAATTTTGGTTTTCTTCATCCAGGGGTGAGCCGGACCAACTGGAAAGTGTTTCCTCTTCCTGAGACGGTGGTTTTTGGGGTGCGGGAATTAATGTGCCTGTAATGGGTGCATTTAACCTGAGCCGTCGTTGATCGGTTTGTCGCTGTCTTAGTTGATCAATCAGGTCGGCGCGTTGATCATTCGCTGTGAGGAGTTCCTGGGCGGCTTCCGGGTCAATCACCTGGCGTTTTTCCAGTGTGGAAATGAGAATATTCTGTTGGTCAATCTGGCCCGTCAGTTTGAGGATTTCCTGATCAATTTCATCATTCTGTAACTGGGCGATCAATGAACCCTGCTGTATTACCGTTTGCGGTGTAGCCGCTGATTTGAGAAAACCGGCCGCGGTGACATAAACGTGTGTGGCAGCTTTGAGTTCGATGAGTGCGGGTGCGGTAATTCGATGAGGCAGAGGAATGAATAACAGGCCTGCCAGCAGAACCAGTGCGAACGTCGCGCGAATCAGGAAGCGTCGCCATTGAATCTGACCTGCTTTGGCATAGGTCTGGATTTCATTCACGCCGGACTTCAGTGGCACAATCAACATTCCCATTAGAACAAAAGCTCCCATAATCTGTGCGATGATCTCTAGACCATACGGTTCTAACACATAATAACAAACTGTCAAAATTACGATTACAATAAACCAGCGATACAAAATGGAAGCTATCCCGTACAAAAACAGAAACCGTCTTAGTCGTCTTGGTTCTTTGAGCAGGATGTCGGCCTTATGTCCGAAGAACCAGTGATGCAGTCGATTGGAAACAATGGTTTGAGCCCGTTGTCTCAAGTTGGGTACTTCGATTAAATCCAGGAGGATATAGTAACCATCATAACGTAGCAGGGGGTTCCCATTCAGTAATAAAGTGCTGACCGAACAGACAAAGACAATGTTGAGACAGAGTGAATGAAACAGTCCCGGATAGGAAAACCACCACAGAAAAACGCAAGCTGCCGAAATGAAGAGTTCGACAAAAATACCCGCTGAACTTACGATAATGCGATGCCATTTATTGGGCATGGTCCAGGCATCACTGACATTTACATACAGGCAGGGAATGAATGCCAGTAGCATGACCCCCATTTCGTGACATTCGCCCCCAAACTGTTTGCACGCAAACGCGTGTCCAAATTCATGCAGTACTTTGACCAGGGCTAGACTGATACCCAGCAGTAACAGGTTTTTCGCTTCGAAGAACGTTGCAAAATCTGGAAGCTGTGCGATGACCGCATCCAGATGCGTGACAATTAATGTGCCCGCAGCAACCATCAAAAATAACGAAGCCAGCAGGAACAGGGGAGTGAAACACAAAGCGGCCAGGGGTTGCAGCCAATTTAACAGGCGGTGTGGATCTATTCCCCGAAAACGAATTGCCAGCGGGTTCATCCAACGCGCGCGAAATGACTGTTTCTGTTTGAGCGTCTGACGTTCCAATAAAATTTCGCCTTGCCCAATCGCATCTGCGAGAACCAAACCTTCCTGATGCAGGCGTGATAAAAACCCCTGTAGCTGTGAGGCTTCCAGTTTTTGAGGCGAAAACCGCTGTTCGTATTGGCGCCGAATTGTTTCAAAGGAGGACTGTCCATCCAGCAGTTTGAGAATGAAATATTCTTCATCGCGCAGTTGATAGTATTGCAGCGAGATCGGATCTTTGAGCCCCCAATATTTTTTGCCACCAAACTGCAACGGTTGAATATGCAGGTCGGCTCGCATTTGCAGGCGCAGAGGCTGATTCGAAAAGTCTTGAGGGCCGAAGGACATAGTGGCTTTAGTGATTTTCTCAATCGAATAGAGTTTATTTAATGATCAGTGAAGCACGCATACCCGGTTTGAGTTTGAGGTCGGGGTTTTCAATTTCTGCCCAGACTCGTGTCTGGTTATTCACCGGATTGATTTCCGGGCTGACAAACGAGATCTTTCCCCGGAATTCAATTTCCTGTTTCGTTCCCGGATTCACGAGTAGAATCACAGGTCGGTCTTTGAAATTTTGTCCTTGTAGCAGAGATGAATTCACGAGTCCTTCTGCACGCAGGCGATCTAATTTTAATAAGCGAAGAACGGTTTCGCCGGGTCGCACCCATTCTCCCTCTTTTGTCAAAATCTGAACGACCATTCCCGAAATAGGCGCGATCACCTTTCGCTTCTGGACAGCCAGGGCGGCGATGGCTTCGGAGTTCTGTTTCAGGCGGGCTTCCAGCGCGGATGTCTTCGCTTCTTCTGTTGCCTGTTCGATTTCCAGTTCCGCTTTTTCAGCGGTGAGTTTCAGGCGGTCCAATTCTGTTTTGGAAATACTCTTGGAATATTTCTTAATGGAATCTAAGGCTCGTTTTAACTCTGCGAGTGCGACTTCATGCGACTTGCGGGCAAAGCGAATGTTAATATCATTCTCGGCTTTATTTTGCGACATTTGATATTCCAGCTTCGCCTGCTGCAAAAGTAGATTTGATTCCGAATCTTCAATCTGTGCCAGGAGTTCCCCTTTCCGAACGGTCGAGCCTTCCTTGACCAGCATTTTGTTGAGCTGACCGACTTCACGTGCCGGTACTTCCACCTGTTCAATCAGGCTGACTAAGACGGAATCAATCCTCAGGCCAGTGGAGCTTGCAGATTTTTCGTCAGCGAGTAGTGCCCCTCGGTTTCCTATGAGAGACAAGGTGCTGATGGTGAACAAATAAATCAAGGCACGAAATTGGTGCATGGTATTCCATTCCTGGTTTCTAGGAAGGTAGAAGGATCTGGTGGAGTCAAACTCGGAAACAGGCTCAATAAAAATCGTTTTCAGGTGCTTTCACCTCATACCATATCCGCATTCCGAAGGCTATCGAAATTGTGGTATCTCTGTTCGGTAGGAGCAAACAGTCATCGATTCTGTGGAGAACATTCTCAGAATACCCTATTTTTTGGTATCCACAATTGAGATCGGGACATTGTGTCCGTTAAGATCGACTTAGAGCATCGGTTTTATAATAGTGTGAAACTGGAAAAATCGTCCGAAATATTTTGTATTCAGGTAGCAATCTTATGGATCAGCATTCAGAGCAAACAGAATCACGTCGTTCCTTTTTGAAGACGACCACGGCTGCAGTGGCGGGCAGTTTTTTTGCACCTGCGATTCTGGGAGCGGAAGATAAAGCCGGGGCGAAGAACCCCGTGCTGGGTGAAGGCGCGTTTCAGTATGAAGCAATCCATGATTGGGGCGAAGTTCCCAAGCATATCCAATGGGGAGAGACACACGGTGTTTGTGTGGATGCAGAGGGTTTGATTTATGTCAAACATCGTTCACACACCAAAACGCCGATGGATGCCATTGTGGTTTTCAGCCCTGAAGGAAAATTTGTACGTTCTTTTGGTAAAGAGTATCATGGCGGCGGCCATGGGATCGATGTACGGAAAGAAGGCAGCGAAGAATTTTTGTATCTTTCTGATACCAAACATGGAATTGTTGCCAAAACGAATTTGAAAGGTGACGTCGTCTGGAAAATGGGTCGGCCGACAACCCCCGTGCATTACAAAAATACCAAACATCGCTACAGTCCCACCAATATCGCATTTGCCCCTGATGGTGGATTTTATGTGGGCGATGGTTATGGGTCGCATTTCATTCACAAATACACAAAAGACGGAAAGTTTGAATTCAGTTGGGGGGGCACTGGAACCGAGCCTGGCAAGATGAAAACACCTCATGGAATGTGGTTGGATACGCGAGGTGAGGGAGAACCAAAAATCGCCGTGTGTGATCGGGCCAATAATCGACTGCAGTATTTCACTTTGGATGGAAAACATACAGGTTTCGTCAACACGGTCAGTTTTCCTGCCGATATTGATATTCTGGGTGATATCATGGTCGTCTCTGATCTACATGCCCGGGTAACACTGTATGATAAGAACAACGAGGTCATTACCCATTTAGGTTATGATCCGGACTGGACGAAAAAAGTTCTGGATGGCTTTAAAGTCCGAAAGCAACCCGAATCCTGGGAAGCAGGTCGGTTTATTCACCCTCATGATGCCTGTTTTGATGGGGAGGGTAATCTCTTTGTGACCGAATGGGTTCCCGTAGGCCGGGTGAGTAAGTTGAAAAAACTCAGCTAAATCACTCCCTTTGATCAAGAAGTTCAAACCTCAGTTTTTTCTATTCACCCTGGTTGGATCCTGATGAATTTTTCTCACGAATTCGATGAACAGCGTTTCTTCGATTTATGGACGGCAGTGCGGGTTGAACGTCCTGTCAATTTCTCTCTGTTTACGTTTGGCGATCAAAAGTTGCCTTATTTCCTGGTATGCGGGGCGTCTGAGCCCGGTTCCACCGTGAGTATTCGTAAGGGAGATGTCCAAATTACGCGTCCCATGATTATTACACCGGATCAAATGGAGCCGGAGTTCCGCAATTTTTTTGAAGAACAGGAAGAAGCCGATTTGGCAGCGTTTCTGCTTTCGCGGACAGCCGGTTTTTCGAATTTGAAGTTCTCTAATACCAGCGGCCCTGAGCGGATTGTCAGCGACAGCGTTGAGGAAGCGGTTGCCAAGTTGAATGCGCAGCTTGATGACGAAGAGGAAGAACACATTGCCATTTTGAGTGCCCCGCCCGGTATGGGAGGCATTGCCATTATGCGTTATGCCGCCGAACGTGTATGGGAAAGTGCTCCCGGCAATATCCAGGAATTACGAGAGCGCGGCTTTCTGAATTGAAACGTCTCGCAGCATTCTCAGGTAGTGTTTCTTATTTCGAATTCGTCTTTGTAAAAAAACATCAAGATGTGATGTGCAGTGTAAAAAAACATCAAGATGTGATGTGCAGTGTAAAAAAACATCAAGATGTGCAGTCAAAAATGGACTGAGTAGAAACCGGGGCTAACGCCTGATGGTCGTCAGGGAAACCCTCTGGGAAACACATCTGGAGAATCGCTATCAAAGCGATTAAATAAGCGCGACTTAGCGTTTAGGAATGCGATTCAATGTGTAATACGCTTGCGGGTGAAGCAACTTCTGCCCGTGTTGATTTTGCACCCCTTTGGCCTCGAGTTCGTGAACGTAAAGTTCGCGCAGGTCTTTGACTTTTAATCTGACTTTCAAGCCATCTTCCGAGACGCTTAGTTTTTCGAAGGTCAGGTCTTTTGTAAGTATCTCATCACTGCCGTAGGATGAGTGATAGTTGTAGGTATACCGTTTCAACTTGTAGGAATTCGGGTCGAGAGCGGTTTTCGGATCAACGGGTTGCGTGAAAACCAGTTCAAAGCCGTCCGGCTGAGCGCGCATCTCTTTGATTTCAAACGGCGTCTTGCCAGTCCAGATCAGTCTTTCGAGGCCGTAGGAAGCGGTTCCCAGACTACTCCAGCCCCGGTTAGTCAGGCCGACAAACACGCTGCCATCGGTTCCCTGATCCATGCGAAGTACGGCAGAGGCGAAGCCTTCGCGAAAGGGAAAGCAGGCGCCTTGATACTGGCCATCAATTTTTTCCAGAAACACGCGTTGCATTGAGGCTTGTGTAAATTCTCCTACAAAGAACTGTCCGTCGAACGGGCCGAATTTCCCGCCACTGTTATCGAGCATAATGTCTGTCGCCGACTGCCCCACTTTTTTATAGGGAAACCAGATTGCCGGCGGTTTGAGTTGCGGCATACGTTTGACTGCTTCGGGAAAGGGGAGGCCATTCGGAATGTTTTTGATTCCCTGAATGGGAGAGCCTGGAAGATTCATGGAAGCCAGCGCTTCGACATGATGAAAAAAGGCTCCTTCGCGCATGTGGTGCAATGTATTGGTGGCGACCCAGTTTCCTTGTTGATCTGTGTAGAACATATCACCGGCGCGATTGACTCCGATCCCGGAAGGGGAGCGCATGCCGGCACAGACTGGAATCAGTTTGCCATCGGGAGTACATTTCATACCCCAGCCTCGCCAGCGACCTTGCGAAAATCCCAGCGTTGGTTCGTGTACGGCGCGTGCTTTATGTTCTTTCTTGAGCCCCAGTCCTATATTCAACGTGAGCCATAGATTTCCCTCATGATCGAGTTTGGGCCCATACGCGTACTCATGATAATGCCCTGTTACGCCCCAGCCTTTGGCAACGGTGAGATATTCATCTGCTGTTCCGTCTCCATTCACATCTCGAATTCGTGTTAATTCGCTACGTTGTACGGTGTAAAAAGAATCGTCTTTCCAGATCAGTCCCAGGGGTTCGTGCAAAGCGGTGGCAAAGCGTTTGTATGTAACATTTTTGGGTGGCTCATCATAGACGCCATCCAGAATCCAGATTTCTCCTTTCCGAATGGCAACGGCCACGCGTCGATCATCAAGAACCGCCAGGCCGCTCACTTCCAGCACGAGATTGCCGGGCGCGGGTTTCCAGTTTTTAGCCCGCGAATCTGTTTGTGCTTTGGGAGTCATAATCGAAGCAAGCCGATAGTAATCTTCTTCACTTTCAGCAAGTGCAGATTGTTGCGCGACGGCACCAGAGGTGATCACCGCGAGGACCAGCGCCAGCAGAGTAAAGGGTGTTTGTTTTACCATTGGTATTTTACCTCGATGACCGATTTCTCTTTGGCAGTTATGGGAAAAATCCAGTCCGTTTTGTTGTCGATGGTGCGGAGTTCGCTGGCTTTGGCAAGCGTTTTCGAAATCGAGACGGTTAATCCCGCCTGATTTTTCATTGTCGCGGGAGTGATTTGTTTCAGCGTGGCGCCAGTCAATCCACGGAACCAGAGCTGTGATTGATTACTGAGCGAGTGCGTGTTTTTGATCGTCAGTGTTCGCTTTAAGGTTTGGTTTTCAGCGGGTTCCATGCGGTCTTCCATCTGGAATGATCCCACGCGATACAGAAAGGTGGGAGTCCCTGACGCATCTACGCGATAGCCTTGAAACTCTGTTTGCGGATTGTCGGAAGCGATTACGGGCCACGATTGGTTTTTATTTTTCAATAATGCGAATGGCGTTCCGGCTGGGAGTTGAATTTGACTTGTTCCCAGTGGAAGTGCCGGCGGTGCGAATCGGATAAACCAGGTTCCCTGCGCATCGAGAAATCGTCCTTTCCACGCAATCGCTGGTCGAACCTGTTCGGCGTCGAATGCGAAGTGTACTTTTTCGGGAAAGCCAACGGCAATCGCATGTGTGCCTGCTGCCTGCATAAAGGTGCGTAGAATGATCGGCCGTTTTTCGGGAACCAGTTCGTAGTTTTTAGATTTTTCCAGCAGTATTTTTTCAGGCAATGGTTGTTTGGGTCCCGCTTTCAGATATCCCC
Source organism: uncultured Gimesia sp. (assembly GCF_937910335.1). Lineage (GTDB taxonomy): Bacteria > Planctomycetota > Planctomycetia > Planctomycetales > Planctomycetaceae > Gimesia. The sequence continues at coordinate 10,698 of NZ_CALEMX010000151.1, forward strand.
AGAGCGAAGCAATTTGTTGGTTTACGTCGCCTTCCAGAAGCGTTTTGTTCTGGCTTTTCCCATTGGGAAAGAAAGTGGGCATGCGGGTGCGGGGCTTGAGAGCTGCCGGGTTTAATAAAAAATCGTGAAACCATTTTGGGTGTACGCGATTGGTGACCTCGCTCAGATCAGTGCCGACGACGCCCGGCATACTTTCGCCATGAATCGGATGACATTGAATGCAGCCTGTGCCCAGCATGGTACGGCCTGCAGAGACCAGTTTCGCATGCGCGGGAAAAACTTCGCTTTCCTTCTGTTTCTGAACGCGATCGACTTTTTCAAAAGTGTTGGGGAGAGTAGAGATCATCTTTGCTGGAAAGACGGGCATTCGGGCCTGCATGTGAAAGCGAATATCCCCCTTTCCTTTGAGCACGTTCGTCATCCATTTTTTTTGCAGCTTCGCACCAATGCCTGTCAGCGTGGGAGGGATACGTCCTTCATCGCCTAGATCAACATGGCCGACGGTTTCAAAATAGGGTTTGCGATTGAAGCCTATGCCCCCGCGTTTATCCCGTTCGTGGCAGGCATAACAGTTGAGTTGCAGCAATTGAAAAGCCAACTGCTGTGGGGGTTTCCATTTGTTGTTTTGCGAGAATTGCGTGATTGCCTGTTGAATCGCTGATTGCTGTGGTTCATCCAGTGGATAGTGAGGCAGGTTTTTCTGTTTTTTAGCAAGGCAGCTTGGAGTTGCCCGCTGATTCAGTTCCGCAAGTGGTTTCGCATACTGTGCTGGTTTCAACTGATTTGTTTCATGACAATTCACACACTTCAGTTCCAGAAACCGTTTTTGTCCCTCGGCGATGAGAGCCGTTTGACTGTTTGCATCAATCGAATCCGATGAGTTGGTTTGTTCGCGCAGCAGATAGGCGGCGATATCCGCGGCTTCAACTGCCTTTAATTTGAGTTGGGGCATACGTCCGGCAGGGCGGGTCTGTTCCGGGTTGAGTAGAAAAAACGTTAATGCTTTGCGTGTATACTTGGCGGGCAAATCGCCATGTGGCACCGATTTGACAGGACGAATCGCTGCTGTCAAACCCAGTTCTTTCAAATCTTCCGCGTCGAGTTGGGCGAGCATTTTGTCGGTGGGTGAAATTTTTGATTCGCCCGGTTTGTAAGACTCATCCGGTTCGTGACAGGCTACACAGCCAACCTTGTGATACAGATCCTGTCCCCGCTGAATATTTCCTTTCTTCCAGAATTCGTGCGGCACGGGATTGGCCCCCGTTGCTTTGATGGTGGGAAAGGTGAACTGTTTTGAAGTCAGGAATGCCGTTAAGGCCTCAATCGTTTGCTGTTTTTCTGCTTCTGGTAAATCATGAAGCAGATCGGGCATAGTTGTGCCCGGTTTTGTGGAATGTGGATTCGCCAGATAACGACGGAGCCATTTATGTTGCAGGCGATTGCCAATTCCGTTCAAGCGGGGGCCGCGTTTGGGTTGCAGATGGGAGTGCTTTGTTTGATGACAGGCGGTGCAACTTAACTCACTGATTAATAATTCGCCGGCGCGCTGCGGTTCGATCTCCTGATGTCGGGCAAACCGATCAAAGCCTGATACAAAAGGAGCAGTGCTGGATTCGCAATAAGCAGACGTGAGAGCGACCTGAAGCAGTAACCCCGTTAGAGAGTATATCAGAGAGTATTTCCATGGCCGATTCATTCTCGATGTCTTTCCTCGGGGCAACGAAACAGAATTGAGTTCTTAATCAGGGCAGCATTCCCAAACGGGAACAGGTTGATCATAGAACAGCATTGCACTCGAATCAATCGGCGTATTATATCGATTTTGATTTGAGTGGATTCGCAAACCCGCAGAAGGCTTTCTTGAAACAAGGCAATCCATTTGAAAACAGGCTGGTTGCTTCGAAGATGTTACTTGGATTGCAGGGTTAGCTCTCGTTCGTCGAGCGCTTTCTGCAGGGTTGATGAGTATGCTTTATACTGCTGATCCAATTCCGTATAAGATAGCCCGATCAGCTCTTCCATAGTCTTCGCGTTGTTGCGAATGCGTGCGTTGAAGCTGTAGAGTTCCGATAATTGACTGATGAATGCATCCCGGTATTCTCGGTTTTTAGCGTGCATGAAAAAATGGGATAATCCCGATGCCTGACTGTAGTTGGGGCTGATATTTGGACTGTTTTGAAAAGGAGTGCGGCCCATCGCTGTGAACGTTTCGAGCGGAATATAGTAGTTGTCTTTCAGAAGTCGAAAGCGGGCGGCATTGAAGCGGATATGAATCGGATTGCAGG
>NZ_CALEMX010000152.1 GCF_937910335.1 uncultured Gimesia sp.
TGTTCGACCAGCCGCCCCATGGCACCAATGGTGTCTTATTCGATTCCAACATGACTTTGAATTCAGAGACAGGCGCCATTGCTGACGACATCCCTCCCGACTTGCGGAATATTTTCACTCCACAAATTCAGGCAACTGGTGATGCCACAGTAACTGGTGATTTCGGTCGTTTTACTGAAGAAAACTTTTTCGTTACTATTGACTGGGGTGATGGAACCGTTGAGACCACGAACTTTTCAAACCCGGGGTCATTTATCTTCACACACAATTATGCAGCAAACCCCAATATTGCAAACCCGGCTGCACCGATTCCCATCATCGTTACCATGCAAGGCGACATGCAGTTCACTTTCTCAGATGGTAGCGGCAATCTGGACTTTACAACGGAAACAGGGTTTTTAGAAACTCCCGGCGATGGACTGGCAACCGTCGCGATTGACACCACGCCTCAGGTACCTTTATTGATATTTCCGTCGACGGAAGTGATTCTTGATTCGACGTCTAATCAACAGACCGTATTTACATCAAAAGATACTGTCTCAATTGAATCGTCAATCAATGAAGCCAATAAGAATGCAGAACGATTGGTCTTCTTAAGAATTCTGGCTCCCAATGGTGATGTCATTGAAGATGTTGTCGTTCAGGAATCTGATTTGGATAACTTACCAAAACTCTTCAAATCACTACCGGATGGCCGTTATCAGCTTTACTTAAAAGAAGCTGGCGAAGAACGAATTCGACTATTAATGGACGTCGATATTCGTGGTGGAAAAGCAACGGATGTCACTGAAGATCAATCAAATCCCGCAAACCAGAAAAACCCTGACGCCGACAACAGCACAACCCAAAGGCAAATAGAAGAGTCGATGCCGCTCTCGAGCAGGACTAATCTCTTCCAGGAAGAATTGAAAACGCTGACAACGGTATTCTCCACCGATGCAGACAATGCTTCAACTCCGGAAGACTTACTATTTTCAGATCGGATTTTAATCGACGGCACTTCAACTGGCCTGCTTTATGACCAAAATAGAGTTAGTACAAACGCGAATCAATCTGCAACAGAGTTAAATGGTCTGCAAGCAGATCACTCTGAAAAAGTATGGAGTAGCGCTGCCCTACTCTCAGGTTATTTTCATGGGAAGTCGCTGCTTAAAAAGCCCGTAAAACAAGACGAATTTGACGATGCAATGGGTAAATACGGCAGACGATTACTTAACCGTAACTACAATTTATTTAAAAGAAATCAATGATACCATGCAATACTGGTATCCTTCATCATAGAGCTTAAAAACTGTATTCAATCCAATTTTCCGATATCATATTTTAACGAGACGACCGTTGCTATTTTTAAATTAATTCAACGGTAACATGCGGGTACGATAATGAACAACACTCCAGACAATGAACACAATGACGATTCGTCTGATGATCTGAACTCTCACAACGATCAGACCCAGTCCGATGCAGATTTCGATTCTGACGATCGGATTGAAGAAAATGATCAAACCATTCTCTCAGATCAATTTGAATCGGAAGAGTTTTCCAGTGAAATTTTCGAGACCTCAGAAGAATCGACTCCCGAGTCAGACAACGAGGCTCAAAATCCATCTGATTCTGAAATGAATACGATGGATGAAGACTCAATGAACGACCAGACCATTACGGAAGAGGATTATCCTGACGATATCCATGCGACAATGGTAGACCCGGAGTCATTGGATATGGACCAGACGCTTTCTGTTGACAATGAAGCAGCTTCACCCGATATGGAAACGATGAGTGAAATACCAGGTGAACGCGCCGATGATCTGAACGAACAAACGCTGGTAATCAATCAAGAGACCATCGATAAAGACATCAATGCCACATTAGTCGAAGGGAATGACTATACGCCCAGTGATATTGATGCCACGATTGTTTCCGGTGATGTACCTCCGGAAATGATGGCGACTATGAACGCAGCCTGGGGCGACGGGATGGAGACGATGCAGGAAGGTCCTGAAATGACCATCAAAGCGCAGGATATTCCCGAAGAAGATCTGACTGATGAAACACCTCTGGTCATTAAAAAACGTAATTTCAGTGATACGACAAAGTCTGAAATAATTAAAGATGCAGAATACGAGTTGCTGGAAATTCTTGGTCAGGGCGGAATGGGAGTTGTTTATACCGCCCGGCAGACTTCCATTGACCGGCAAGTCGCAGTCAAAATGCTCAAAAGCAAAACCGCACAAAACCTTGACCAGCGACACAAATTTCTAGCAGAAGCAGTCGTCACCGGCGAACTGGACCACCCCAATATTGTTCCCATCTATGATGTAGGAAGTAATAACACCGGCGCCCTCTTCTATTCGATGAAAAAAGTGGAAGGCCGCCCCTGGTTAAAGTCCATTCGGAAATCTTCAATCGCTGAAAACCTGAATATCCTGATGAAAGTTGCCGATGCCGTGGCATTCGCGCATTCCAGAAGCGTTGTGCATCGCGATTTAAAACCGGAAAATGTCATGCTCGGTGCGTTCGGCGAAGTCCTTGTCATGGACTGGGGACTGGCACAATCTACATCCGGTTTCCGCAAATCCAATAGCATCAATACAACATCCAGCATGGGTGGAACCCCCGCGTATATGGCGCCTGAAATGGCAACCGGACCTGTTGATAAAATATCACCCCTTTCAGACATCTATTTACTAGGGGCAATCCTGTTTGAAATCCTTACAGGAAGACCACCTCATACAGGCAAAACCGCCATGAAATGCCTGATGGCGGCTGCCAAAAACAAAATCGTTCCGACCGAGAAAAAAGGGGAACTACTAGACATTGCGCTGAAAGCAATGGCTTCAAAAACCGATGATCGCTATCAGACCGTGCAGACTTTTCAACAAGCCATCATGGATTACCAGTCGCATTCTGAAAGTATTTCGCTGGCAACCAGAGCAGAAGCCGATTTAGAAAAAGCGACGGATACAGAAAACTACGAATTGTTTTCACGTGCTGTCTTCGGTTATCAGGAAGCACTCTCACTCTGGCCGGAAAATGCCACTGCCCAAGCAGGTGTCACCAAAGCAACGTTGAGCTATGCGAATACTGCCTATGTAAAGGGAGACTATGATCTCGGTCTTTCCTTACTTAATGAGCAAGAGCCAACTCATGCCGAATTGATGGAACAGATCAAAGCAGCTCAATCAGAGCGTGATGCTCGTCAGCATAGATTACGCACTGCCAAACGAGTCTTTGTCGGCATGGTAGCAGCAGTGCTGTTTATCGTCACCGGAGCCTTCTTCTGGATTCGCGCTGAAGCAAATCGCGCCCTGGAAGCAGAGGCAGTCGCCGAAACAGAACGGGATACCGCAGTCTCTGAACGCAAAAAAGCTGATGACGCTCGCGCCCAGGAAGCGATTGAACGTAAAAAAGCGACCGCAGAAAAAGATAAAGCCGACATTGCCCGCATGGATGCTGAGGCAGCTGAAAAAGAGGCAGAGAATGAGCGTGACAATGCTCGCATAGCTCAGAAAGCAGCAGAAGCGTCAGAAAAAGAGGCGGTCGTACAAACAAAGAAAGCCGTTACTGCTCAGAAAAAAGAACAGTACGAAGCATACATTGCCCGCATTGGACTGGCCGCTGCAAAAATTGATGAAAACGCCTTCGAAAGTGCCATCCAGTTACTAAATGGTTGCCCCGAAGAATTACGAAACTGGGAATGGGGCCGTTTAATGCATCTCTGCTCTCAAAGCAGCCGTACTTTCAATGCCCAGGCACCCATTGACTCACTGGCACTTTCCACCGATGGCAAGAATTTTGTCACCGGCGGAAAAGACGGCATCGCACGTCTCTGGGATCGCGTGACCGGAAAAGTCATTGCAACCTTCGGCCATAACAAATTTCCCGTATTAGCGGTTGCCATCAGCCCTGATGGCAAATTCCTGGCGACCGGCTCGGAAGATCCGCAAGGATTCATCAAGCTCTGGAACCTGGAAACCCAATCACAAATTCCACGAACCTTTGAAGATGCCACTCAAAAAACACCTTTTGCAAAAGCACACACGGAAGGCGTATTAAGTATTACCTTTTCCAAAGATGGATCCCGCCTGCTTTCCAGTTCCTACGATAAAACCGCCCGACTGTGGGATGTAAAAACCGGAAAACAACTCAAACAATTCTGGGGCCACAACTGGTGGGTCTGGGATGCAAACTTCTCAACCGACGAACGGAGGATTGTCACATCCAGCCAGGATGGTACAGCCGTCATCTGGGATGTTGAAACTGGAAAACACGGAGCCTCCTTCACCGGACATCAGGGACCCGTTTATTCTGCCCATTTTTCACCTGACCCCGAAAGCACACAAGTCATTACCAGTGGATACGACCGACGCATCCTCTTATGGAGACCTGAAGATATTGTGCCCTATGATTTCTCAAAAATCGTATCAGGCAAGAAAAACGAAACACCTCCCTTCACTGCCTTTGATGGGCACCAGGAAAGCGTTCAATCGGCAGAATTCACAAACGATGGCACGATGATCATCAGCGCCAGTCATGACAATACCGTAAAACTCTGGGACATCGCGACGAATAAAGCAATTAAAACATTTCGCGGCCATGACGGCTGGATCCAAGCGGCCAAACTGTTAAACGATGGCAAATGGATTATTTCAGCCAGTCATGATGCAAATTTGAAGCTGTGGAATATTGCCGACTATGCAGAAATCCGAACCTTAAAAGGCAGAGTCCTCGCACAACACGTCGATGCCATTCTCGATGTCTCTTTTTCAAAGGATGGAAAACAACTGGTCACAGCCAGTCGAGATAAAACCGCCATCTCATGGAATGTCGCAACAGGAAAAGCACAAAAAGAGTTCACCGAAGGACATTCCTTTCTGGCATCCAGTGCCGTCTTTTTACCAGACCATAAACGACTGGCAACAGCCGCAGTCGACAATTCCGTACGAATATGGGATATTCAGACAGGCACGGAACACAAACGATTTGAACACACCGGACGCAGCGCAGCCATTGCTGTCTCTACGGATGCCAAATTATTACTCACTGGCAGCGATGAAAAAACAGTCCGCATCTGGGATATCGATTCTGGAAAGCGGATCAAAGAACTCAAAGGACATAAATCAGAAGTCAGCGCTGTAGCCTTTTCACCTGACAGACGCTTCTGTGCCAGTGGTGATGCACGTGGTCGATGTATGCTATGGGATGTCTCCTCAGGAAAATTACTGCATAAACTCGAAGGACACACACGTCGAATTACCTCAATCAAGTTTACGCCAGACGGCAAAACAATACTAACAGCCAGCGGTGACAATACCGTCGGCAACTGGGATGTAGCAACCGGCAAAGAAAACCAGAAGTCAATCCTGAAACATCCCGATGCCATTCTTTCCATGTCAGTGTTCAAGGATGGAAAAAAGGCAGTCACCAGTTGTGCCGATGGACTGGTTAGAATCTGGGACATCACAACCCCTAAAGTCATTCAAACAATTCAACCAGCTAAGGGACTGATCAATTCGGTCAGTATTTCCCATGACAACAAACGGATTCTTACCGCAAATGTCCAACAGAGAGTAATTCAGGTTTGGGCAGTCGACACCGGAAAAGAACTCCGTATTCCCGGCAAAAATGGTCAGCTGACTCCGTTTCTCGATTTCAAAACCAAAGGCGGCATGTTATGGACTGCCATCTTTTCGCCCTATCATGATTCCATCCTCACGGTCGGCGGGCGCGATGCCCGACTCTGGAATGGTATGACTGCCAAACAGGTCATGGCCTTTCACCCGCATGGCGTTGTGGCCTCAGCCTCGTTTTCTCCAGATGGCAAATGGCTCGTCACAGGCAGCTGGGATAACACCGCCAAAATCTGGAATACCCAGACCGGCCATGCAGAAAAGAAACTGGAACAGAAACATCAAGGGTACGTCAACACAGCAAGATACTCTCCAAACGGAAAATACATTTTAACGTCCAGCGATGATGGTACGGCAAAAGTCTGGAACACCGTCAGCGGCAATGTCATCCTAACTCTCGATCAGCGTGGAACCCATGTAACGAGCGCCATCTTCTCGCCCGATGGATCACAAATCGTAACCGCATCCGATGATAAAACGCTCGTCTTATGGGATTCTAAAACCGGTAAAAAACTAAAAACATTTAAAGGCCACGAATGGCCGGTTCTAGAAGTCGCCTACTCACATGATGGAAAACGATTGATCTCAGCTTCTGAAGATAACACCGCCATTATCTGGAATATCGCCACACAGAATAAGCTGGTTCTTGCCGGACACACTGCTCCTGTAACTTCGGTGGTCTTTTCGCCTGATGACACTCGTGTTTTTTCTGCCAGTGAAGATGGCACCGCGAAACTCTGGGATTCAGAAAAAGGGAAAGAAATCCTCACACTCAATAGCCATGGACAAGGAGTGACTTCTGTTGATTTCTCACCTAACGGACGCTACGTGGCAACCGGTAGTCAGGATGGACAGGCAATCTTATGGCTCACGGTTGACTGGAAAAATAAGCCAGCACCACAAGTCGCAAAATCAAACCGCTAGAGCGCATCCCATTTAACCGTAGCGCCTTTCATTAAACTTGGAAACAGGCTAAATTCTCGTTCGCTTCAGACACTTTAAAAATGAAAGTGACCATGCAATCCCATGCGTGTCCGAACGGGACGCCGGGGTCGAGGACGAGGCGTCACATACACAACCGCAGGTCCTCCTACAACGCGCGCCGGCCTGTGTTTGATGACAACAGCTTCAGATGCAGGAACGTAATTATGTGATTGCATAAATTCGAGCAGCGGATCACTCAACCCCTGCTGTTTTAATGCAATGAGAGTCTGCGGATGCAAATCAAAAGCACCACCGCGACTGCGTATGGAACCCATGATCACAGAGTCACTCACTCCATTATGCGACATTTCCAGCACATCACTGTTTCGAATCGCAGCGCGTGCTTTTTGCTCATGATGCGCCTGAGCGACAGCGACATCACGTTCAACGCGTTCATCTTCTGCATTTCCGATCAAACTACCCGCCAGGCCACCCGTCGCCGCACCAATCAAAGCGCCAACGCCTCCATCACCAGTATGACTCCCAATAATAGCACCAGTCACAGCCCCAATACCCGCACCATTCGCGGCACCGGCCTGAGTATGATTCATCGAACTACAACCCACCTGTAATAAACCACTCAACAGAAATGTAAGTACGATTTGATGAGACACGCAGGTCATTTGTGTGAATCCTTCCACTCAAACTTTGCACTTTTTACAACAATCGGGGTTTTAGGCAAATCCGACAGCACTTACCCCGGCTCCTCTAATTACATCGGAAAATGGAGTCTCTCAATATCAGATAATTCGATAATTGTACAGATGAATTTGCAAACCAAACGAGCAATGGAACTGAACAGAAAACCCAGTCAATCACGCCACAGACCTGATTAATACCTAGCCCCCTATTTCAAAAGCGGCACATAGCCATATCCATCTGCCTGGAGATTCACAATCGCCGTCAATGCAGAAACCGCCATTTTTGAAAAGACGACCAGATCTTCCTGCTTGCCTCCTTTACCGATTAAAGATTGCCCACACACATAGATTTCCACTCCTGCCTCATGCAATTCGTGCAGGCAATCCAGATTCGGATTCCCCTTTGTTCCAAACCGCTTCGCGTAAGCATCATCATTCAGAACCGCCAGCGTCGCATCACCATGCAAGATCAGAGCAATTTGTGCCGTTACGGACGATTTGCCTGCCCCCTCATAAATATTCACGAAACGGGCAACCTTCTCGATCGCAGGATTTAATTGGTCCGCATCGCCGCCACGAGTCAAATCAACACAGAGCTTACTTCCCTTGCGAGGTTGCTGGGCGGCGCCGGGAAGTTTGACAACCTTGCCATACTGCTTAATGACAGGATTGATATACTGAACTTGATCGCTTTTCGGCGACTTGTTCTGTTTGGGAACCGGATGATTCTTCATCGCCTCCCTGAAACCATGTTTGACAAAACCCGAAACCGCTTTTGCATGCGATTGAATCAATTTCGCAACATAGGGGTCTGCAGATGTTTCTATCACGCGAACCCCTTTGGCAGTCTTTTGATACTCCATCTTAATTTTGTCAGTGTGCCGGAAAAGCTCAGCAAATAAGGGATCGCGAAGTCGAATAGGCTCATGCTTCTCAACACGGCTTTTCATCCAGCCAACATGCTCCTGAATCTTGGCAGCAATCTGAGGATCATCCGATTCAGTGAGCGTATTCACACCATTCGGGAGTTCTTTAACGGTCCGTTTAATTTTCATATGATTTGTCAACAGAAACCGAAAGATCTCATGATCTCTCGCATGTGCTTGCCCCTGCCCGCCTCGACCTCCTCGAAACCCTCGTCCTTTACCTCCCTGGGCCAGTACAGAACTTGTCGTGCTACACATCAATACAATCAAAACCATATTTTTCAGTTGTCGCATCAACATCACATTACTCCTTCATCATTCCACTGATTCAAAGCCCAGCGATTCCGGTAAACGCCGAATCCGAATCATCGTCGACCTCAATTAGTATAGAACCAATCCGCTTAAAAAATGGCAAAATTGCATCACATAGTCACTCCGAAAAAACCCCACAAACGGGTTCCATCCCGGCCCCCGGGAATGAATTCCCTTCAATCTAAACCCTTAACAACATTATATCGTGACATTACGATATTTCAACCCTTCTACTTGTGTAAACGATTAATTCCAGGAAACTCTCATCCTTCTTCATAGGCATGTTGATGCCAGCAGACTCGATTAACATGTCCCGTCTTTCAAATTACCTCTTAAAAATGTGCACTGAATAAACAGGCCTTGACGACGTCTCGCCCTTCGCGAATATGCGTAGTTACGCGTCGCGCGCGGGATGCGTATTTTGAGCACTGCTTATTGAGAACACTGAAAATCTCACTACTATAAAAGTCCCTCTGTTTTGAAAATC
>NZ_CALEMX010000153.1 GCF_937910335.1 uncultured Gimesia sp.
TCGATCAACGGCCAGCGCCGCTTCTTTGACCGCTTCTGCTAGTGTAGGATGTGCATGGCAGCAACGGGCAATGTCTTCGCTGCTCGCTCCAAATTCCATTGCCACGGCACACTCTGCGATTAAATCTCCCGCGCGGGGGCCGATGATGTGCACACCTAAAATACGATCAGTGGCTTTGTCGGCCAGCATTTTGACGCGTCCCTCCGTTTGCCCCATGGCACGTGCACGACCATTGGCGAGGAAGGGGAATGAACCTTTACGGTATTCAATTCCCTCTTCTTTGAGTTGTTCTTCTGTTCTTCCGACTGCGGCAATTTCCGGATTGGTATATGCCACACTGGGAATGGCATCGTAATTGACGTGGCCGTATCCGGTTACGAGACGCTCTGCAAAGGCAACTCCTTCTTCCTCTGCCTTGTGGGCCAGCATGGCGCCGCCAATCACATCACCAATTGCGTAGATGCCTTTGATGGTCGTTTCATAATGGGCATTTACAGGAATGAACCCGCGCTGATCTACTACAATTCCGATGTCGTCGAGGCCGAGCTGATCGGTATTCGGGCGTCTGCCCACCGCCATCAATACGCGGTCGCAGCGAATGGGTTTGCCGTCCGCGATTTCTACATCACAGGTTTTGCGGTTTGTTTTGACGCCCGTTACCCGGCAGCCTAATTGAAATTCGAGTCCCTGTTTTTCGAAGATTTTTTTTGCTTCGTTGGCGATTTCGGTATCGGTGGTGGGCAGAATCCGATCCAGGTATTCCAGGATGGTGACTTTGGCCCCTAGACGGTTCCAGACGGCGCCTAATTCGAGGCCGATCACTCCGCCACCGATGACCACCAGATGTTTGGGAACCTGCTCGTATTTCAAAGCCTCGGTGCTGGAGCCTACTTTATCGCCGTCTAATTCGATACCCGGTAAGGTAGAAGGTTGGCTACCGGTGGCGATCAGAATGTGTTTTGCTTCCAGCTCTGTTGTTTCTTTCCCGTCGTCAACTTTAACTTTACCGGGTGCTGTAATCGTGGCATGGCCTGAGTAGCGTGTGATTTTATTTTTCTTGAACAGGGAGTCGATGCCGCCTCCCATGGTTTTCACGGTTCGGTCTTTCTGGCTGAGCATTTTTGCAAGGTCGAGCGATAAAGAGCCGACGTTAATGCCGCGGTCTTTGAAGCTGTGTTCTGCTTCTTTATAGAGTTCGCTTGATTCGAGCAGCGCTTTGCTGGGAATGCAGCCGACTCGCAGGCAGGTGCCGCCCAGCATGCGTTCTTTTTCGATACAGGCCACATTCAAGCCGAGTTGAGCAGCACGAATGGCGGCAATATAACCACCGGGCCCCGCACCGATAATAACCAGATCGTGGTTCATGTTCTCTTTTTTCCTGAATTGTCAGGAATCCTTTCCGAATCTCAATAATGCGAGTTTGATTCTCAGACTTCCATCAACATGCGTGAAGGTTCTTCGAGGACCTCTTTGACTCGTTTGAGGAAGACGACCGCTTCTCTTCCATCCACAACGCGATGATCATAGGTCAGTGCAAGATACATCATGGGGCGAATCACCACCTGACCGTTGATGGCGACCGGGCGTTCCTGAATGCCATGCATTCCCAACACGCCGCTCTGTGGTGGATTGACGATAGGGGTCGAAAGCAGTGAGCCATAGACGCCACCATTGGTGATGGTGAATGTTCCTCCCTGGAGTTCGTCAAGGCTGATTTTATTAACTCTGGCACGTTGGCCAAAGTCATTGATCTTGAGTTCAATTTCGGCAAAGCTGAGCCGTTCTGCATTTCGTAGAACGGGAACGACGAGCCCTTTTCCGCCGCCGACTGCAATTCCGATATCATAGTAATTGCGGAACACAAGATCGGTGCCCCGGATTTCGGCGTTGATTTGCGGATAGAGATTCAACCCATCCACGACGGCTTTGATAAAGAAGGACATGAAGCCGAGTTTGACATCATATTTTTTCAGGAACAGATCTTTATACTGCTTTCTTAAATCCATGACGGCTGACATATCGACTTCATTGAATGTCGTTAACAGGGCTGCATTTGACTGCGCTTCCACAAGTCGTTCCGCAATTTTTTTACGGATGGGGCTCATGGGAACGATTTCTTCTTCTCGGAAGGCACCGTTGTCTGAAGCGAGGGGCGTCTGGTAGTTGAGTGCATCCTCTTTGAGAATACGACCTCCCGGACCGGAGCCTTTTACATCGGAGGGGCTGAGTCCCTTTTCCGCAAGCACTCTGGCAGCTGCCGGCATCACGTGGTCAGTAGAACCGGCTGAGGATTCTTTTCCTGTGGATGCAGCAGGGGCCGATTCTGCTTTCGCCGGACTTTTCGCGGGTGCCGGTTCTTCAGTACCCGCTGGTCTCTCGGCTTCTTCGAGATATCCGATGACTTCACCGACGGCTGCCGTCTCTCCTGGTTTCTTCAGGATTTCGACAATGATGCCATCGAGGGGTGCGGGTACGTCGAAGGTGGCTTTGTCGGTTTCGAGCTCAACGATTTCACTATCTTGAGCGACCCATTTTCCTTCTGCTGCGTGCCACGCTCCGATTTGGACTTCGGAAATGGATTCGCCCACAGAGGGGACTTTGATTTCAATAGACATCGGGCACAAATCTCCCACCGAGTCATCGGAAAAACGTATAATTTCAGACTGTATCAGGCTATTTTTATATATATTGCGAGCAGCAAAAGGGATTATGACTTCTAGGCAAACCCAGCACAATTCCCGCGTGTAGGGAAGATGATAATCAGAATAAATATTTTGATTATGAAGCGTGTCACAGCTAGATCGTAGCTGATCTGTGCCTTCCCAAAGAAAAACGCTGGTCTATTTATCGGCTTTTCAGCCAGACCAGCGCTCAGAAAATTCTGATTCAGGTATTATCGAAACAGATGTAACAAGTCGTCTCAATACCATTCCCGGAATCAGGATGACTTACCGGGGAATCGATGCCCTTTCGCTTTGGTATCGATGCGGTAAAGCGATTTGCGTGCGGTAATGAACAGGCTCGCGTTATCTTTGCCGCCGAATGTGACATTGGCGGGTTTTTCCGGAACCGAGATGATTCCCAGCAGTTTCCCCTCTGGTGAGTAAACCTGGAGGCCTAAGCCTGTTGTGATATAGAGATTTCCCTTGGTATCTACTGTCAGTCCGTCCCCGCCTCTGCCGGGCTCTTTGTAGCCTGGTTCCTGTTTGAGAGTGCAGAACACGCGTCCTTTTCCAATTTTTCCAGGTGAAGTCACCGGATAGGCCCACATTTCTTTTTGCATACTGGGAATGACGTACAGTGTTTTTTCATCGGGAGACAGAATCACGCCATTGGGGGCTTTGAGGTCATCAGCCAGACGTGTGACTTTTCCGTCAACAGATCGATAGTAAACGGCGACGACTTTTTGTGGGAGTGGCTCGGGTGAGCGGAAATGGGGGTCTGTAAAATAAATACCGCCTGAACGATCAATGACCAGATCATTTGGGGCATTATAGCGTTTGCCCTGGTACTCCGAGGTCAGCGGTGTGACTTTTTTGTTTTTCAGATTGATGCTTACCAGGCGCCCATCCATTTCGCAGGCGAGCAGGCCGTGCTCACCATCCAGCATCAAACCGTTACAATGGTTTGAGGGTTCCAGGAAAACAGAGAGTTTTCCTTTAGAGTTGACCTTGTAAATTTTATTGTCGGGAATGTCGGTGAAATAGAGATTTCCCTTGAGATCGAAGGCGGGACCTTCCGTGAATTTAAAATCAGTAAACAGTTTGACTGGTTTGCCGACAGGGCCGATCCCGGGAATGTCATTTTTTGTTTCGGCTTGAGTCGTGGCGGACATGAACAGGAGAATGACTGTTGTGGCGATCCAGTTCCGAATATTTCGCATGAGAGGCTCCTTGGAGAATGAGGCCAGCTTTAAATGGGGATAGTAATTATCCTCTATTAGAGTCATTCTGAGTGATAAAATTCAACCTTCTGAAGAATCGGAATGCCGTATCAGTAGAAATCAGGCTTCGCATGAGGGACACTTGCTGAGTAAATTATTTTGTGTCTATAACGTGTAAAAGTAAAAAACGAGCTTGATTCGAAGGTTAACTGTCCATGGATGCCGTTCGGCTGCTAAAACAATTGATTTCCATTCCCAGCGTGAATCCTATGGGGCGCGCTGTTACCGGTGATATCTATTTCGAGGGAAAACTGACTCAGTTTTTATGCGACTACTTTGCCGACCTGGGAGTCGAGTATGAGTCGATCGAAGTCGTGCCGGGCCGCAATAATGTGATCGCACGTACTAAACTGAAGCCTGGTGTGCCTACGATTCTGATGGACGTGCATCAGGATACCGTTCCCGCTGAGGGGATGACTGTTCCGGCGTTCGAAGGCACGGAAAAAGATGGAAAGATTTATGGACGCGGTGCCTGTGATGTCAAAGGGGGCATGGCTTCGATGCTGATGGCGTTTACGCGGTTAGTTAAAGACAATCCGCCTGATGCCGCGAATGTGATTCTTTCCTGTACTTGCGATGAAGAAGCGACCGTGCAGGGGATCGAGCATCTTGTTCGATTGTGGGAAGAACCTTCGGGCCTGAGCAAAATTCTGACAGAGCGCCCCGATTTGGGTTTGGTCGCCGAACCAACAATGCTGGATATTGTGGTGGCACATCGGGGAGCGACACGCTGGAAAATTAAAACCACGGGGAAAGCCTGCCACAGCTCTCAGCCGAAAGATGGTATCAATGCCATTTATCGGATGGCGGATGTTCTGCGGGCGCTCCAGGCGTATGCTTATGAATTGACACAAATGGACGCACATCCGTTGTGCGGCCCTCCGACGCTGAGTGTGGGAGTGATTGAAGGGGGCGAAAGCGTCAACGTTGTGCCTGACTTCTGTACAATTGAAATTGATCGACGTGTGATTCCGGGCGAGGATGGAATCGAAGTCATGAATCAGGTCGAGGAATATCTGAAACTGCATCTCCCGTTCGACATCGAAATGCTGCCGCCCTGGATTACGGGCGTTTCACTTTCTGATCATAATAACGGCGAATGGAGTGACCGCCTGTTAACGGTCATTGATACCATTGAACCCGATCATAAAAAAGTAGGTGTCCCCTATGGTACGCATGCAGCGCGTGTGAATCAGGGAGGGGTGCCAGCGATGGTGTTCGGTCCCGGTTCCATCGCGCAGGCACATACGGTTGATGAATGGGTGGAGATCGACCAGTTGTTGAAAGCCGAAGAAGTTTATTATCAGTTCTGTGCCAACGCCGGGCGAGTTGAGTAATAGTCGGTAGTCTGTTGTTTTTTACTACCACGAAAAGCACGAAAGCACACGAAAATATTCTGGCTGGGTAGCTTCAAATGTAATTTGAGGTTGGCGAAGACAACCGGATGTTGCAGTGTGCATGAATGATTTTAGAACCAGAATCCGATTCAAAGAGTCGTTGGGAGCGGACCCATGAGTCCGCACCGTACGCCTTGTCATTTCCTGCTCGCTGCGCTCGGCCCGAATTGCAATTCGGGCTCACCCCTTGTTTTTTATGAAGTTGAAAATTCTTCTTGACAAACTATACCTAGTCAGGCTATATATGGCATGTGTAGTCAATCTATGTATGGGAGTGAAAAGAAATGAATCCTCAATTATTTGCCGGCACGTTGGAAATGCTCATTCTGGAACTGGTTTCTGAAGGGCCTTCTTACGGCTACGAAATTACGCAGCAGGTCACCAACCGCTCTTCGAATGAATTTGAACTGAAAGAGGGTAGTCTGTACCCGGCGTTGCATAAGCTGCAACGTAAAAAACTGTTGAAATCATTCTGGCGTGAAGTGGATGGACGGCGGCGTAAGTATTACGAGCTGACGATTCAGGGTCAGAAAGTCCTTAACGAAAAACGGGAAGAATGGAAGCAATTTTCCTCTGCCATTGACCGTATTTTAGGGGCACAAAGTGGTTTGGCCTGAAGTCAGTATCGAAGATTTTCCACCGGAGCGTGACGATGAGCCTGCGTCGCTGCGGCAGGATATTCTCGATGAGCTGACGGATCACTTTGTCTGTGCCTTGAATCGAGAACTGTTAAAAAATCCCAACGAACAATTGGCACGCCAGTCTGTACTGAATCAGTTTGGCGATCCTGTCAAGGTTGCCCGGCAACTGTGGTTTGACGCAATGAAGGAGAAATTGATGTCGCAACGAATGATGACCGGATTTTCAGCTGTAATGGCTGTTTGTAGTATCGCCGTGGTGGGTATTGCATGGGCGATGATGCAACGGAGCGAACGCGTCAACCAGAAAATGCTGGAACAATTGGCGGTTATGGTGGATCGTCCTCAATCTTTCGCGACGTCGAACGTGGATCAGCAAATTTTGAAACAGTTAGAACAGTTAAACCAGAAGCAGATAGGTCAGGTTAGTTCTACTTCGGAATTATTGAGTCCCATTTCCTTTCAACTGGTACAGGCTGGTGAGGATGCGAAACCGGCTAGTGGATTTACCGGCCTACTTGTCAAGCGGGGAAGCAAGACCGACTCGTTTACCGTAAATGCCATCAGCGATGAAACGGGAAAACTCAATTTTAAAAGGCTTCCCTGGGGACAATATCAATTGACTTTATCGGCCCCCTGGGGAGAGTCCCTGCATACGAGAACTATCTCCACAATCCCGGGACAAGAGTATAACGAGACGATTGTCAGCCCTAGTCAAGAGCCACAAAAAGTTTCTGTCACGTTTAAGATTGACTGGACGGAGCAGCCCAAAGAGGGGCAGGGTTATCTGCTATGTGATTTTAGAAATCGAGTTTCTTCCAGGGAACGAGATTCTTTCACTCTGGTCACCCCGCGCGCGATTCAAGATAAAGTATGGTCTTTCCCTCATGACTTAAAAGATCATCCAGAACAGGGGGTTTATCTGATTGATTTGAAAACCAATCAGTTGATTTCCTGCCCGTTGAATGCGGAAGGGATGTTTATCGATCTGGATTCGCAGAAACTGAAAGAGCAGACGTCCGTCAAGATGTACGAAGGCAGATACATGGATCCCAGTCTGTATTATTTACAGAAACAAGATCTGTCACAGCTATCCAAGTTAAATAAGATGGAATACTTCGGATTTCTCAGATTCAGTGATTCGCACCCGGTAAGAATAGATGCCACCAGAAATGCAGGCCCTGGAATGTTTGTTACCCCTTTTAACCGATATTTCCCATTTGGGTTGAGCCAGGAATCGATCCAGGCTCGAATC
>NZ_CALEMX010000154.1 GCF_937910335.1 uncultured Gimesia sp.
CAAATGGGAGTTACACCACAAAATCAATGGGTCGGCTGGACTCCGATGGTTGGCAATAATAATCGCAGCAGAGTCTCCCGGAAAAGGACACCGTCGATTGGCTTTGATTCCCCAGAGACCAGGACCATACACACGCGCAATCACAAACAAAATCCAGGCGCGCCAGCCATCAGGAAGTTTGACAGCCTGATAGACAATGATCGATAACGCGATGAACGCGTAAAAAACAAGCGTCAGGATACCGGCAACTTCTGGATTCATGATCAATTGTCATACAAAACAACATTGTGATATACGAAACATACAACACGCTCGGCAGAGTTCCCAAATTATAGTCAGAATAAAAAATGGAAGGCAAGATGAACACAGAACATCGATGGCCGATTTTCTACACCTCAATGGCAGAAACGATTGTATTAGTGATCCGGGCTAGAAATTGCCCTCGTGGCTCCTGAGGTTCGGTCGTCAGGATGATGGCAGAGGCATCGAGTTCCGGATCAACCCATAACAGTGTTCCAGTGGCACCACCATGTCCGTACGAACCACAAGACAGTAAGTCTCCAAAATAATCACTGTTCGCCCCCGTCACAATCTGCCAACCCAGGCCCCAACCTTTTCCTTCTCGAGCAGCCACAGATAAACCAGCAATTTTCTTCAGCTGATCGCGCGTCGCCTCTTGTATCATCCTAATAGATAATATTTGCTGACCTTCAAAAACTCCTCCCTGCCGCAACATCTGGACCAGCTTCCCCAAATCAGCAGGTGTCGTCAACAACCCTCCCCAGGGTGCCCCAAATCCTCGCCAGTAAGAACTGTTCCAATCCCAATGAGGTTCTATATCCAGCTCCTCCGGAATCCGAAGTTCAACGATGCGGTTTACCTTTGGTTCATCGCCGCGATACCAATCATCCGGAACGCCCAGCACCGTATCCGTCATTCCCAATGGTGCAAACAGAACCTGCTTCAAATACTCGGCACAAGACTGACCGGTGATCCGCTGAATGACTTCGCTGAGAATGGCAACCCCCGTACTCTGATATTGCACAATTCGTCCCGGCGGTTCATCCGGCTGAAGTTCACAAATCTGTTTGACAAATTCGGAAAGCGGTGCATTAGCGGAACGAAGTTCTCGATTATTTGGCAGCATATCAGGTAGACCGGAAGTATGAGTCATCAGATGCCGCAGGGTGATTCCATGTTTTCCCGCACAACCAAATTCGGGCAAGTATTGTTTCACCCGATCTCCCAGAAGTAATTCCCCATCCTCTAACAATTTGAGGACGCCCATCACAACAATCGGCTTCGTAATCGATGCGATTAAAAATAGAGCATCCTGAAGCAACGTGTTTTCATCATCGCTGATTCTCTGACGTCCTTTAAAATAACTTCGAGTCTCATCAGCTACACTCACCTGCAAGGCAACCGCAGGCACTTGCTTCGAATCACAAAAATGATCAACCAGATTTTCAACAGCGCGCCAACGTTTGGCATTGATTTGAGACATGCTTCCAACCGTGATAAGTTCGAGAGAATAGAATGAAAAACGTCTCTTTCCAGATTACTGATTCGACTCGCATTTGGGAAGCTGTCCGTCTAGCTGGCAATTAAAAAAGCGAAAGCCGATGGTATCGACTCTCGCTTGAATCTCTGATTCGGCTATTTTTTTAATAGGGAATTTCCACATCATGCAACTGCATAAATTGATTCAGTTTGGTAATCTCCAACACCTCCCGAATATCATCAGAGGGATTATAGAGATGGATCTCAAGATCGAGATCTCTCATCGAAGCCAGCAGACCAAGCATACCACTAGGAAGCAGTTTGACGCCCGTTAAATCAATGGCGAGAGTTTCACAGTTGTTGGTTTTAACCATTTCGAGCAATTCATTCCGAACATCATTGACACTGTAAGTATCAACAATGTCTCTACCACCAAATCCCGCCACACAAAGTGGCCCTGCATGATAAACCTGGAGGATTCCCCCCAGTTGAACCGACGACATGATTTCTCCCTTTCGATCAGGAAATCAAAGCAAATATGAAAATTAACAGAGTCCAAAAAGAAAATTCGTAATTCGTTTTCAATTCAGTGCACTTATATCTATCGGCAATTTATGTGCCAATGAAGACATCGATACTCAACATTTCCACCTAATCAACAAATCATCACGATCGTATCTCTAAAGTGTAATGATAATATCACTTATGAATTGTTAATTTCTCGGGATCTATCTCGTAAAATGTGCTCTCCCTACAGCCAGGTGTTGTGAAATACGCCAAGCTGTTGAAAAATGAAACAGCATCACTTTCCACTCTGCAATTTCTACAGGCACCCGCTCACTGATTTCGCTGCCCTTTCCACCAGTGAAAAAACTGAACTTGACGACCGCTTGCCCTTCGCGATTATGCGTTTTTACGCGTCGCGCGCGAGTGAGACAGACATCCACCGAATAAAATCACAGGCGTTCAAATTCTGCACTAGAAAAGTCCCTCGTTTCAGAAAAATGGATCTCAACGTCTCTTGAAGACGTTCCCAATGAGCACCACTTATCGACAGCCTTCGGTCGCGTATCTACCGCATATGGACACGTAACGCCGGCCATTAACCACCCATCGCGTAACAAAACAATCTTGACATCCGCACGCCCTTCCACAAAATGATTCACATTCAAACAAAGCAACACAAAACCAGCCCCCGGTAAAAAGTATCTGAGCGGCTCGGCACCAGCCGCCGTTGACAACAAAAACAGAATAAAAATCGAGAGCAAGCCAATCATACAAGTCCAACCTCAAGTAATAAGATAGGGGTAGGAAGGACCGGTTGTTCCCGGTCCCCCCTCCCTCCGAACCGG
>NZ_CALEMX010000155.1 GCF_937910335.1 uncultured Gimesia sp.
GAATATGAAAACGCTGGAATCGTTTCAAAAACAATTGCTTGAAGAATAATGGATTCGTTCCGCTGCCAGTCAAAACCTTGTGTCTGGTGCTGTGACTGTTAAGATGTTTCTCTGTCAAATAGAACAAGTCAGTTTTGTTGAATGAAGTCAGAGATCAGGGAAGCATGAATAATGAATTAGAGGCAGCGTCGAATCCAGATCAAACCTCGGGCGAGCAGTGGATTCGGGGAACATCAAAATCACTGAAACAGACCAGGTTGGGACTCAATCTGTTTTTTTATGGTAGCAGTCTCGTATGCATCGCGGCTTTTGGTGTACTGTATTTTGAATTCAGCACAAAAATGCTGTCCGTGGTCATGCAGGTTCTACCTGTCACGGCACTGATGGGAAATCTGATCATCTTAGCAGGCGCACTGTTATTTTTCTCGGTGCCAGATGAAGCCAATTCCCGCGGTTTACTGATCGGGGCGGCTGTCGGATTTTCCGCCAAAATCATTTTTTCAGGAACAGTCTTTTGTGGCCCCGGATTTCTGGGGCTGCCTATGGCACTCTGCCTGAAGCTGGCAGGCTATTTTGGTTTGATTCTGTTTGCTCTGTTTCTGAGAAAACTGTTGTTGTATATCAATCGCCCAGATCAACTGCTGAAAGTGTACGGCCTGTTGATAACGACCGTTCTGTTTCTGCTGGGATCCTGGTGCATGGAACTGGTGATGGATCTTGGATTAATAAAAATCACTTTGATACACATTTATTCGGTGACGCTGGTAGGATTCTTCCTATGTCCCTGTTTTATATATAGCCTCAAAAAAGTTTGTGACTAACGATTTCAAAAAAACAGGTTCCGTAGCAACACCAGAATAGTTCCAGGCGGATGTGAAAATGTTACAGGAGATATATAACAATAGTTGTACTAATAATGATTGAATGAAAGCTCCACCAGTGTATCCTGAATATTGAGAATTTCTAAACAAATGAGGAGCTTGGTTGATGTCAGACGAAATAGCAGATTCAGGAAACAGCTTAGCGGAAGCTGATCTGACACCCGGCGAACAATGGAACCGAGGATCTTCTGATTCGTTAAAGCAGACCAAACTCGGGCTTAATTTTGTTTACTTTGGCATTGGCCTCGTGGTAGTTTCGGCATTGGTAACCGTGTACCTGATCAGTTCAACAGACTTGCCGATTACTACCGTGAGGATCATTCGATTAGGTGTCCCGGTCGGATATCTGATGATCTTTGGGGGACCACTTCTCTGTCTGGCGATTCCTGAAGAGTCAGAATGTAGAGGTTTGCTGTTCGCATCAGTAGTTTGTCTGAGTGCCAATTTGATTGATTCTGGCACGAATTATTTTGACCCCGGATACCTGACTCAGTCCATGATGACTTTCTTAAAGCTGGGGGGAAATATTGGGCTGATTCTCTTTGTTTTGTTTATGGAAAAACTGGCAATTTATATAAATCAGACGGGACTTGTAGGAAAGGTGAAACTACTTTTCTATCTAACTACTTTAATTCTGATGGGAATATGGGTGTCTTCGCTTCTTGAAATTCTCTGTTTGATCTCCCCCAGCAATCCCATCTTCGATATGTCTGGATTGATGTTTGTTTTGGTGGCGTTTACCTTCGTGTTAGGTGAGTTGAAAGAAGCTTTAGCCCCTTCCCTGAATTCCAATTCGACGAGTGAAAGTCAAAACCCGGAATAAAGGTGATTTCACGAGCCAGATGTACTTGTGATCTAATTCATGAATCAGGCGGGGGCATTATACTTGAGCTCATTTCAGGGCAAATTGTCCAACGCGGCTTACAAATTCTCTGAAAATCTGTATTTCTTTACACTGAATCGAGTTCCAGCCGGGGGATCAGCTTGACGCGTAATTTCAGGGGCAATATACTCGCGCGATGGACTTATTTATCTCGTTGTGAGAGAATGAGTTTCGGACAATTTATCACTAACTGCGAGAGACTCTCATGAAGAGCGAACATAGACACGATCTGCAAACCAACGACCTGAGTAAATTGATCGTGCATGCAGAACCGTTCCTGGAAAAATACGGTATAAAAACCCTTGTGGCTGCAGGGATCCTGTTTGTGGTGGTCATTGGCTATCTTACCTGGTCTTCCAACCAGGAGAAACGTGATGCAGAGGGCTGGACACGATTGGCAGCCAGCAACTCCACAGAAGATTTTGAAAATGTAGTCGACGAGTTTCCGGGGACGCAAGTTGCCGACTGGGCTCTGATTCATGCCGCCGAAAGCCAACTGCAGTCCGGCATTCGAAATTCATTTTCCGATCGCAGTGCCGGCGATCGTGATCTCAAAGATGCGAAAGAGAACTTTCAAAAATTGCTCGACTCATCCTCCACACTGCCGAAAATTCGTGAAAGAGCATTGTTTGGGATGGCACGTACGGAAGAATCAACATCGGACGGTGACCTCAAAAATTCCATCGATCTCTACAAAAAACTGATTAAGGAATACCCCACTTCGATCTTTCGCAAATTGGCCGAGCAACGTGTGAAACCGGTTGAGGGAGAAAAAGTTGCGGTTCTAGATCAAGAGGGAACGAAGAATTTTTACAAATGGTTCCACGCTCAGACTCCCAAACCCGGCGATCGACAACGACCCGGATTCAATTTACCTATGCCGGGAGGGGCTCCCAGCGGTGCGAAACCTTCTGGGGGGGTACCCGTGCTTCCAGAACTACCAGCAGGGGGGTTGCCCGGGTTTCCGGATCCTCCAGCTTTGCCAGCGCTTCCAACTTTGCCGGGTCTTCCTGAGCCTGTGACTTCTCCTCCTTCAGATGAGAAAAAACCGACTGCACCCTCAAAAGAAAGTCCTGCGAAACCAGAGTCGAAGTCTGGCAAAAAGCCAGCAGCTCCCGCGAAAACTGCGAAAAAACCAGAAGCTCCCGCAAAGAAAGCTCCTGCAGAGAAACCGAAGTCGGAACCAGCGCCTGAAAAGAAACCATAATGTCTGACGAACTTTCGTCACCTCCTGAACTTTCCAGTGAGCCTATTGAAATTACGGTTGAAGCACGCGCACATGGTTGGCGCATCGATCATTATTTGTGTCGCCTGTATCCCAATTACACGCGTGTGCTGTTTCAAAAAGCCATCAAGCAGGAAGCGGTGCTTGTCAACGGTTTGCCTGTGAAAGCGGCCCGACGGATGCGCGTGAATGATCGTGTCTCCGTGCGGTTGCCCGAGGTACCGGACAATCAGTTGCCGCCCGAAGATATTCCCCTCGATATCATCTATGAAGATGATTGGATTGCCGTCATCAATAAACCGACGGATATGGTCGTCCATCCGGGAAAAGGAAATTACGCGGGAACCCTGGCCGGTGCGCTGCAACATCACTTCGATAAATTAAGCGATGTAGCGGGACAGTTTCGCCCCGGTATTGTCCATCGACTGGATCGAAATACCACTGGTCTATTGGTTGTCGCCAAGGATAATCAGGTCCATGCGAAATTGAGTGCCCAGTTTGAAAAGCGCGAAGTTCAGAAAGAATACCGGGCCATTGTCTGGGGCCGCATGGAATTCGATACGGATTATATCGAAACCTTTATGTGCACGCATCCACGGCAGCGGGAAAAAATGATTGTCTGTAATGAAGGGGGCAACGCCCGCGACGCGTTTACTTATTACGAAGTCATTCAGCGCTATAAAGCGTTTACTTACGTAAGGCTTAAACCCCGTACCGGACGGACTCATCAGTTACGCGTTCACATGCAGCACCTCAGACATCCGATTGTCACCGACCGCGTGTATGGTGGCCGCATCTTTTTGAAAATGAAGGACCTGAGTGTCCAGGCGGAAGCAGACGCAGAACAGCGGGAGACCGACCTGCTGATCGAACGTCAGGCACTTCATGCTTTTTGTTTGGAATTCGACCATCCACAGAGTGGAAAACGAGTTAGTTTTCAGGCACCATTACCTGAAGACATGAAACTGACACTTGCTGCGTTAGACCAATACCAGAAGGAAGAATGAAGATGAAACTCGCGAAAGTTTTATTATCAAACGGAGAACGGCATATCGCCATTGTGGAAGAGAACACCGTTCAGCTTCTGGATTTATCTCAAGTCGACAGTTGTCACAATCTGTCGGACATCCTGTACGCTCCCGATCCGATCGGGCTGTCGAAATTTTTGGTCGATACCGAACTGCCTCCGGTTCCTTTCAGTCAACTGGAATTTTTGGCGCCCCTTGATCAGCAGGAAGTCTGGGCCGCCGGTGTAACTTACAAACGCAGTCAGGTGGCGCGAATGGAAGAATCCGAAGCCGCCGCCTCTCACTACGATCAGGTATATACAGCCGACCGACCAGAACTCTTTTTTAAGGCGACACCGAACCGGGTCTGTGGCCCGAATCAACCGGTGCGTGTGCGTTATGACAGCCAATGGTCGGTACCGGAACCCGAGTTGGCTTTAGTCGTTTCTCCCGATTTACGATTAGTGGGTTACACCGTAGGCAATGATATGTCGGCACGCGACATCGAAGGTGAAAACCCCTTGTACCTGCCTCAGGCTAAATTTTACAAACAGTGTTGTGGCCTGGGGCCATGCATTCTCTTGCATCAAGAACCTTTGCCACGAGAAGCTACGAAAATCACGCTGGTTATTGAACGCAGCGGAGAAGAAGTTTTTCAGGGAGAAACTTCGATTGGAGAGATGGCGCGCGATCTGGAAGATCTGATTAGCTGGTTAGGAAAAGAAAACGAGTTCCCCAGCGGTGCAATTTTGTTGACGGGCACCGGAATTGTTCCCCCCGATGAATTCTCGCTCGAAGACCGCGATATCGTTTCGATTGATATCAGTGGGATTGGGACGCTGATCAATCCGATTGTGAAAGGTGCAGCTCCTTAGCCTGTATCCAGGTTTATTGTAGCGTCTCCAGAGCCATTTGGATCAAGTATAATAATATTGAAGCCGCTATGGTTAAATTGGACGCGCTCTAGTCTGTAAAACCGCTTCGATCTCTGCCAGCGTGGGAAGGGCATCCCGGTTTCCCAGCCGTTCGCATTTCAAGGCTGCCGTCACGCAGGCAAATTTCAGAACACGATCCAGGGGCCACGCTTCCAGGATTCCATAGAGCAACGCGCCAGAGAAGACATCTCCCGCGCCTGTCGTATCAAGCGACAAAACAGGTAGCGCCTCGCAATGCAGGCTGCCCGCTGATGAAAAGAGCCAGGCTCCACGTCTGCCATCGGTAATCGTCACAATCTCGGGACCCTGTTTCAGTAATGCTTTTCCCGCAGCATGAATATTATCCGTTTGCAGGTATTCTGAAATAAAACGGCGTGGGCAGTTCATGACATTCAGATACGGAATCAACTCGGACATTCCGGGCTTTAAAGAACCGGCGTCCAGCGAGACCATTACACCCGCCTGACGCGCCACCTGCGCTGCCTGCAGGCAGGTTTCCTGAGGCCAGCCATCCAGGTGGACGGCTTTCGCCTGTTGAATAAGTGCCGTATCCAGTTCGTGCGGTTGCAGCCAGTGTTCCGGTCGATAGCAGGCAATCGTGCGTGTCTCTGCCTGTTCGTCAATCCAGACCTGTGCATACCCGGAACGGGTTCCCGGCAACATGCGGCTGGCCGTGAGATCGAGATGTTCCGCCTTTAGATCCTGTTCAATCATGGGGCCATATTGATCGTCGCCCCAACTGCCGATGAACGCGTTACGTTTTCCGAATCGACTGAGCAGAACCTGCGCTGTGGGAACCGGTCCACCAACTTGATACGCGTCGCTGATAATATTAGTTTTGGCATCCTGGACGGGGTGCTGAGCAAGCAGGACCAGATGATCCACTACAACCGTACCCAACCCGACGACATCATAATTCATAAACGGACTGCTTTATTTAATGAGTGATCACGGAACCGTTAGAGTTTCTTTTCCCAGAAGAGCGCCTGACCCATCTGCGGGTCCAGTTCATATCCGGAGAATCCCAATTTCTTATAAGCGGCACAGGCTCTCTGATTCCCTTCCAGAACTTCCAGAGTGAGTTTACAGCATCCACGAGTTTTGGCAATGCTCTCAACACGTTCGAATAATTGTCGACAGAGCCCCTGTCCTCGATATTCATCTGCAATGAACACATCGTGAATATTCAATAATGGTTTACAGGCGAATGTGGTAAAGCCTTCCATACAGATGACAAGACCTGTCGGCTGATCATTTTCAAATGCCAATAAAACCACAGTGTCAGAACGTTGATGCAAAGTGCTGGCGAGATCACGTTGCACAATATCCGGCAATGGTTTCTCGCCCCCTTCGGGACTACAGGCATAACTGTTCAGCAAAAATACAACAGCATGGGCATGTTCCGGAATGGTTAGATCTGCTTCGAATATCTGCATGGGATTGTCTTTTCACTTGGGAATCGGATAATGTTGCCTGAGGTAGATCTCTCTTTTATTTTGAAGCTGCTATTTTAATCAGAAATCCGGAAAGAAGGGAGCTGTTTTTTCCGCGACTACTGGCCCCACACTAATTTCTTGTGATTCCGTCATTAATCAAGATCTCATTTATTGAGTCAAACTAAAATACGAAACGCCCTATATGAAAATCATTCCTGTTCTGGATATTCTCAATCAAACAGTGGTACACGGAATCGCCGGCCAGCGTGATGATTATCGGCCCATCCAGAGTCGTTTAACGCAGTCCAGCCAGCCTCTCGAGATTGCCTGTGCTTTACGCGACGAATTTGATTTCTCTGAATTCTATGTGGCTGATCTAGATGCCATCCTTCAGGGAAAACTCAATCTGGATCTTTATGACAGTTTACGGGAGGCCGGGTTCATATTTCTGCTGGATTGCGGTCTTCGCTGTGCCAGTGATAGTGCGAGTCTCAATTCCAGGCCGGGCATTTCCGTCGTTGCCGGTCTCGAAACACTGAGCGCGCCACATGAATTGGGAAAACTCGTGCAGCAGTGGGGAACGCCGCAAACGGTTTTCAGCCTCGATCTGAAACAGGGTAAACCCCTTGTCAGTTTTTCGCCTGAGAACGAATTCGCGTTGATCGATGATCCTTTGAAAATCGCAGAGCTAAGCATTCAGCAGGGAATTCAGCAGATGATTTTGCTGGATCTGGCGCAAGTGGGAACAGGGCAGGGAACCGGGACAGAGACCCTGTGTCGCACATTACGTAATCTTCATCCCGAATTGAAATTGATCACGGGGGGAGGCATTCGAAACAGAGACGATCTGATAGCACAGGCAGAATCAGGCGCGGACGCTGTACTCGTTGCCTCTGCGTTGCACGATGGTCGTATCGGGAAAGAAGCCCTTCTCTCCCTATCCTGAAGTTTCTCTATTTCAGCAGGTCGGGCAGTGCTTTTTTGAGATCCGAAACTGTTGTGCTCCGATTCACAACCTTGCCCGATTTATCTACAAGAAACATTGTGGGTAAAGAGATCACACCAAAGTCACGAGCCGGTGCGCTTTCCAGACCACCCTCTTCGTGAATATGAGCCCAGGCGATTTTGTGTTGTTTGATGTAGTCTTCTGCCAGCTTGGCTGTCGCGTCGAGATTGATCCCCAGTACATCAAATCCCTGGCTATGATATTTACTGTAAATTTCCTGAATTTGCGGCAAATCTTCTGTGCATGGTTTGCACCAACTCGACCAGAAAATGACCAGCAGCGCTTTGCCTCGAAACTGCTTCGCATCAATGCTGCCACCAGCCAAAGAAGATCCTGTTAATGCAAGTTCTTTACCTGCCAGATTCATCCGCCGCAACGCGCCGGCGCCACGCGTTCCCGCTTCTGACTTCCCGTGATTTTCCACCAGCTTCGTGTACCACTTTTTGGATTCAGCGACTTTTCCACTGAATTCCTGAGTGACAGCCAATTGCAACATCGCTTCTGCAGAATCGTCTGAGTTGGGATACTTCTTGATAAAGTTTTCCAACTGTGTCAGCCACCATGTTTGCACGTCGCGGAGCTTTTCACTTTGTGTAGATTGCAACTGCGAACTGTAATCAGCCAGTAGAGTGCGGTAAGTGACATAAGCCACCAGATCCTGGTCCTGTGAACTTTTCTGAACCTGATCTCGTATCGCTTGCAACTGTTTCAATCCGTCCTTGTAACCGACTGTTTGAACGGCCGCCGCCAGACCATCAACCATCTGCCGCGTCCACTGGGCACGGTCATCATCATTTTTAGCAGCGGCAATCAGCTTTTCAATAATCACAACACGCTCTGTGTTGTATTTGGAAATTGCCTGGGCACCTTTGTCCGGAGTAGGACTGTTTTGATCGAGTTTCTGCAGCTCATCCAGCAAGCCTTGCATCTCTTTCGAAAGTCCGACGGTGCTATTGGTGGGCAGACTCGTATTCCCGGCTACCGGCTGCATCAGAATTCCGCCTTCGGTCACCTGCATCGATTCGCCTTCTATGGGCAGGGGTACCTGTGTCAGTCTCCAGGAGTTACCAATACGAATCAGTTCACCAAATTGAATCAGGCCACTTTTTCCTTTAGTGTCAACGATGGCCATTACATTTTCGAAAACGTGCAAATCTTTATCGGTTTTCACATCATCGGCGGGAATCAATCCCGGCATGGACCCATCGAATCGCACCCAAACCGTTTCAGGAGTGAGCATTTTGGTTTTGGTCAGCATGACGGGGATTTCTTTTGGAGCCCCTTTTACTGATTCGCGAATTTTATCTGCATAAGGATTTTTGATACCTGAATCGGCTAACTCTTTCTCGGTAATCATTAATGCCTTGAATGCATTCGTGTCATTTTTTGCTAATGCTGCGATTGCGACTCGGGTGACTTCTTCGGCAGAAATCATTTTCCATTCATCAATGGTGCCGTCTTCGTCATGATCAATGCCCCAGCGTGTTCCCGCCAGATTCATCCAGCGAGATCCATCGACCTTATTATTAAAGTTGGTATCGATATCACGGTAGACTTCCAGACCTCGATTAAAGTAGCGCCATTGATCAACCACATTATCCCCATTCGTGTCGACGAAACGTCGCAAGACCTGACCATTGGGGCCATACACAATCCAGCCGGAACTCTTTTTGTTCTGCTCGACTTCGACTTTGCAGCGGCTATACTCCGCTTTCTCGGGGATTTCGATTTCAATGTCTTTCTGAATGGGCTGGAACGTCAACGCCAATTCGACAGAAGGGGCATCCGCCGCTGAAAGTGAATTAGAAAACCAAATGAGAAGCGCAAATACAGTGAATAATGAAATTCGACCAATCGACATAACAGGGGACTCCGATTCCGCTGGCACACACTTTAAACAACTAAAAGTAACAGTGCCGGGATTTTAGTAGAAAACGGGTGAATCGGTCACCATCAATTTTTGTGATTCCTTTGAATCCCGTCCGTCACATCAAACAGGCCGGGTTTAATTCATCAGGAGCCCGGCATAACCGACGACACGTGATCGATCTCCCGTAATATCTCCCGATGTGGCATACCCAACTCGTTCTACATGACTCAGCTTACCCATTTTTTGGAGCGTTTTCATAACAATCACGGCTGGCAGTACCCCACACATGGAGATATGTTGCTCGCGAACAATCTCGAACAGGCCTTCCGGATCCAGAGCGTCCATCTTTTCCAGCGCCAGTTCATCCAGACGACGATTCTCTGCATCGGTGGCAAAGTGATTCATATCGCTGGAAACAAGCAGCAGCGGTGGGTCATCCAGTTCCTGGATGACCCTGGCCAATCCTTCGGCAAATTCTTCGCAGCGTTGTAAATTCCCGCCACCGATGGCAATTCCCACAACTTGCGCATGCGGTGCCAGCCGTTGAATCATGGGTAGCTCCACTTCAATCGCGTGTTCACTCCGATGGGCGGCTGCATCTAATTCCAGCCCCGGAATATGTTCCACGAGCTTGTGTGCCAAATCAACATTGGATTCCAGATTCCCATCAGGCAGTTCCCAGATACGATGGGGGGCCACCGCCCATTCGACTCCTTCACGAGTATGTTTCGGGCCAATCACAATGATGGTCGAAGGAATTTCGATCCGTTTTAATACGTCAGCCGCGATTTTTCCGGAATACATCCAGCCCGCATGCGGGACCATCGCTGCTGCCCAGCGTTCTGGCTGGCCTGCTTCATGGAAGAGGTCATCCAGTTGTGCTTCGAGCGTTCCCGGATCGGTTGGATAAAACGTACCAGCGACTCCGGTGGGCCGGATTTCCAACCCCCGTTCCGCGCGGGGACGATTGACAATCTGAAAACGGGTCGCCGCCGTCTGTACCGCCAT
Organism: uncultured Gimesia sp.; assembly: GCF_937910335.1. Taxonomy (GTDB): domain Bacteria; phylum Planctomycetota; class Planctomycetia; order Planctomycetales; family Planctomycetaceae; genus Gimesia. The sequence continues at coordinate 10,252 of NZ_CALEMX010000155.1, forward strand.
ACTGAAAACCTGTGCTGACTCTGGTTGATTCACTCCCACAGCCTGTTGCGCGTGTGCTAATAATTCTGCAGCATCCCGGTCGCGGTCGAAGAACCACCCGGATTTCTGACCTTCGATCAGAAATAAGCTTCGGTGTGCTGAATCGAAATTCATCAGATCCGCATTTTCAGCGGTTCCATGCATCGCGGGATCAGTGGCCAGAACTAATTTGACTTGAAATTCACCCGGGCGAAGATTTTGACCTGCTATAATTTGAACCAGTTGCTGGCAGAGTGAGAAGACCGTAGATTGCATCGGAAACGATTGTTTCAGGGCCCATTTTGAAAGCGCCAGTTCCTCATTCGATTCTGTTTTATTCAATAACAGCGCCACACCCTGAACGTTGGCATCCGAGACGGCAGGGCAGTAGTACGAGGGAACTTGTCCTTTTAATAAAGCCTCAATCGCCGTTTGTATGTATTGAAGATATTGTGCGAATTCACGTTGTCCCAATATTTGTCGGGATACATTTTCGACCGGCTGGGATATCATTTCTGCTAATTTTGCGGAACAGGAAATGCCCTGGTAACGTAACAATGTTGTTCCCGCATCTTTCCAGGCGGTGGGTGGGAGACCTGCTTTAATACAGGTTTGATTCAAGAACTCTTCCGCGTTCCATCCATGATCGAGGGGCACGCCGGGAAGTAGTAAACCACTGCGCCCATCCGCGCGAATCTGTAAACCATGCAGACCGACTGTGACCGCGTTGATTCGATCTGCCCCCTGTTCCTGTACCTCTTCCAGTTCGGATAACAACCAGACTTCCAGGTCGAGCTGAGATAATTCACTGGAGGAAATGGGAGGAAACCGGGGATCATCTTTGGCAGCGCGAATTGCCGCCTGATGTAGCGCTTGTCCCAGCGGCATCGGTTGCCCAAAATTACCGCAACACGAACGTAATTGCCCCATGCGTTTGAGACTGACAAAGGCACCGTTGATCACAGTATCTTCGAGGTCATCCAGAGCGATGTCTGCGGGATTGTTTTGAGTCGCTGTTCCCACCACGACGGCAGCCGCCTTCTGAAGTATTTTTTTCTCATCGTCGCTGGTGAGTTCGATGTTTCGGGGCGATTCGTTACCCTGCATTGTCGAGGAACCTTTCTGAGGTCTAATATTTTGAGAATTCGTGCCGGTATGCTTTTTTAAAAAATCTTGAATATCTACGGGCAATCTTTTTTGCCCCCATGTTCCCGGTTTGTCACTGAAAAAACCGGATATCTGAGTGCCACAATGTTCGCAACAGTTTTGGTTCAGCGCATATTTCCCCAACTGATACCAGTTGCGTTCGATGAGTGTCTGTTGACAGTTTGGACAATAAGTACTTTGTGTCGCGGCGTCGTTGACATTACCGGTATAAACATATTTCAGCCCCGTTTTCAAGGCAATGTCTCGTGCGCGAATCAAAGTTTCAGGCGGAGTCGGGCCACGGTCCTGCATGCGGAAGTCTGGATGAAAGGCTGAAAAATGAAGTGGTACTTCATCACCAATCTCATTCAAAATCCAGTCGCACATCTTCTGAAATTCATCGTCCCCATCGTTCGCCTGCGGAATTACCAGATTTGTGATTTCAAACCAGACATCGGTTTCATGCTTGAGCCAACGTAATGTTTCCAGAACAGGCTGCAGATGAGACAGGGTCGTTCGATAGTAAAATTCTTCCGTGAACGCTTTCAAATCGACATTGGCAGCATCGATATGTTCAAAAAAATCAGCCCTCGCTGATTCAGAAATATAGCCCGCGGTGACGGCAACTGTTTTCACACCTTGAGCATGGCAGGCTTTGGAAGTTTCTATCGCATATTCAGCCCAGATAATGGGGTCGTTGTACGTAAAGGCGACACTCTGGCATCCTAACTCAGAAGCCACCAGGGCGATTTCTTCAGGCAGGGCGCGGGCACTGAGACGTTCGATTTCCCGCGATTTGGAAATATCCCAATTCTGACAGAACTTACAGCCCAGATTACAGCCTGCGGTCCCAAAGGAAAGCACACTCGAACCGGGGTAAAAATGATTCAGCGGTTTTTTTTCAATGGGATCAACACAAAACCCCGTGCTGCGCCCATAAGTGGTCAAAGCCATTTCGCCAGCGATATTCTGACGTACGAAACAAAAGCCCCGATCACCTTCTGCCAGAGAACAGGTGCGCGGGCATAAGTCGCAGATGATTTTCTCATCCGCACGGTGCCACCACCGCGCAGGATACAATCCCTGTTCAATGTCAGGCTGCTGTTTTTGATCGGTTGAGAGTATGGGAAGTTTTTTTTCTGCCATAATTACGACGTAACGAAAAAGAAAACAGAGATGGAAATCATTCCCTGAACGTTCAGAATAATTCATTCACAAGGGCAGGGCCAACAGTAAGTTGGAACTTTATGAGTTTACAGGCGAATAGAGCCGTTGTTGCATTCAGGCGGGTAGGGAAATGGCGTCAAATTCTGATTCAGACATCTAAGCCTGTTATTGTGTTTTCTAGTTGATGTCGAGTATCATCACAGCCCGTTTCTCCATTGAAATGACTCTCACTACATTATATGAGACTGTCTAACACATGTTTGCAGATTTATTTTGGATTTTTGTTGCCGCGGCTTCCTATCTGGCAGGTTCGATTCCCTTCGGTCTGTTGACAGCAAAACTGGTTGCAGGAACCGACATTCGCAACGTAGGCAGTGGGAATATTGGTGCAACCAATGTCGCAAGAACGTTGGGAGCAAAATGGGGGATTGTGGTTCTGCTGCTAGATGCCTTAAAGGGATTACTTCCCGTTTTGTTCATTCCGACATTATTTGTAAATTCTGATTCTCCTCAGTTTGACCAGGTAAGAGTTTTGAGTGGCGTGGCTACGATTCTCGGTCACATGTTTCCAGTCTGGCTTGGATTTCGGGGCGGCAAAGGGGTCGCCACCAGTCTGGGAGTGATCTTGGTTCTAGGTCCCTGGTCAACATTGATAGCCGTGGGCGCCTTTGCTCTGGCATTTCTGATTTCAAGAATTGTGGCCCTTAGCTCTATTGTTGCCGCTATTGCCTTTGCTGTGGCGCAATTCATTCAGCTAGGGGCTTCTGCTTTCACGCAGGAAAAATGGGGGCTCGCCATTTTTAGTATTGCCGTCCCGATGTTAATTATCGTGCGGCACTGGAGCAATCTAGGGCGAATCATGCGGGGGGAAGAAAAGAAATTTCAGTTTGGCAGCCGAAAGAACGCGGAAAACACTTCATCTGAAACGAAAGCGGATGAAGAAGTGTAAGAGCCTACCTGATCCCGGGATGAATCAAACCAGTCAGAAAAGATCATCCTGATCAATTCGCTGGTTCTGATTTTCATTGATTGAATTTTGCTGAAGCTGTTCCTGTTTCCTACAGGAACGGGAATTCAACTAGAATGCATCTTGTTTAACCGGAGTGCCTTTCAATCTACGATACACGTTTCAAATGGATATGGAGACGCGACAGTAAACCTGGACACAGGCTAGTGTTCGACTCGGATATTATTTGTCAACGCGTACTGATCAATTTCACTTAACGCGGCATGCGTAGCGAGTTGTTTGTGGTAAAAGGAATCAGTGCGTCCGGAAAGAACGACGATTTCCCCTAAAATATCCACTTTTAATGATTGAACCTGACTTCCCGTTCGTAAGGCGATCGTCTGTTCAATCTTTCGCGCAAGTGTTTGTGCTTTTTGTGAATACGTCTCTACAGTCATAAGTGATCCTCCTTGAATGAGTAAATGTACCTTCAGACAATCACTTGTGTTCCAGCCAGCGATCAATTCCGTGCTGTCGCAGCATTCAAGGCAGGTTACTCTGAGGCAGTTCACTCTTCTCGACAAGCAACTAACATTGTTCCGCCAGTTGCAGAACACAAATCCATTTTTCTGTTATTGTAAATTCTCAACGGGTAAATTATGAGACGATCTGATCTTCAACTCTTCTCAATGCTTTGTTTTCGTGAGGTTCCTTGCTCTTCAGAAAACAAGACCATTTACTCCTATGGAATTCTTACACATGTAAATTTATCGAGTGACTCTCGTTTCGTCAAATAAAAAGTTGAATGATTAATTCGATTCGCTGGAAATAAGTCATATTTTGGCGTGTTTTTATTTTCCGTCATTCCAGATCCAAACCAGTGCATCGGGCAGTACTGCTTTGCCATGACGACTGCTGTGGATGCCATGTCCGGTCACAAACCAGTATTCATATCCACTATAAGCGAGTGCTGCAGCCATCCTCTCGTTATTCAGAAACCAGTTACCCAGCTTATTATCTAAGTCATTATCACCATCCTGTAAAAACGTCTTGATTGGCTTGGGAGGGTCTTGTTTGCGGATCAGACCGGGATAATCATGGGCCGTCTTCCAGGGGCCAAACTGATCGAGGGGAATCGTGTTGTTTTTTCGGGAGGGATAGTCATTAATCCCGCGGAAATCACAGAAACTGCCTACAAAAGAGATCACTTTCTGGAACAAATCTGTTCGATGCCAGGCCGCTGTAAAC
>NZ_CALEMX010000156.1 GCF_937910335.1 uncultured Gimesia sp.
TGAAAGCCCAGGCGAAACTGTTTGATTGTCTCTTCGGTATATCCCCGCTCTTCCATCAAATAACGGCGTGCAGCTTCTCCCTCTTGTGTTTCCAGCAGGCAAAAGTGAAATTGCTGTTCGGCCCACTTCATCACTTCAAATAAGGTCGTTTTTTCGATCACATTCGATTGAGAAGCATGGGTGTCACGCGATGCCATCTGGGGAACTTCCAGGTGCGCCTTCTCTGCTAAGATCTTAAGAGCTTCAAAGAAACTGACATCATCATATTTTTCCACCCAGGAAAAACAGTCTCCGCCTGTACTGCAGGACCAGCAACGCCAGGTGCCACGCTCAGGATAAACAATCATGGATGGATTATGGTCGTTGTGAAACGGACAGATGCCTTTGAAATCACGACCGTTGGGAATCAATGGAATTGACTCAGACACCAGCTCTACGATGCTGGTTCTCTGGCGGACCAGTTCTTTGAAATTCTGATCAAATCCTGGTGACACCAATTTCTCCTGAACAGTTTGAAAGCAGCCCCTCTGTGTCACTTATCCATCAAATCTGGAAAGTTGACACACGTATCTCACATTAGAGTGCTTCCCTGCTCAGCTCTGCGTACTTTAATTCTACCTCATACTTTAGAGTGGTCAAGAAAATCGGTTGGAGGATTCTCCAACTAACCGGCTGCTTAAGGTCAAAATCTGCATAATGTTACAGAAATACCTAATCGCATAAGTACAAGTAAAATCTTAAACTAAACCTAACCCAACTCACTTACTCAATCCGAATCAACTCGATGATCTCTTTATGCTCTCGGATTGAAACTGGACAGTTGGCTTATATGAATTATAGGTATTATAATTACAGAAACAAGGCTGTCGTCACTGCGTCGAGAGATCAGAAGCAACACCATCGAAACCGCTAGCCTGCGCCGAGGGTTTCGGCAGCGTCTCCAAGGCCATTTGAAACGAGTATCATTGAATGAAACACGTTATGATTAAATGGGATGCGCTCTAGTGGATCTCTAAATGATCGATTTAAAGTAGAGGCTCAGAATTGCCTACCAGAAAATGGCATTCAGACTCGTGAATGTAAACACGAAAAGCATCAGTCAAAATCTCCCCCCTCACACGCGCCATGCGCTTATTCTGCTGGAGGAGTCTGTTCCGGAACCTCAGCTCTGGTAATCTGCCAAAGCGAAATATTGCCGAATTTTTCGTTACATTTAGGGCATTTTGCTTTGGAAATCCCTTTACCCGCTTTGCCTCCGATTTTCTCTTTCTTTCGGGAATCTTCGCTCACTATCAATTCGCAAGCCTGACACTGTCTCCCTGCCAGAGACAGTTCAATTTCAGAATCTGCTTCATACAAGGGAAGATTATCGTTGTCCAGGGTTTCGAACGATTCTTCGCTGTAATGACAGGTCACCTGTTTAAATTGATCAGTTAACGGGATACCTGAATCCTGCCCCAGATTAGTGAGAGAATAGAGTTCTGACATGGCCGCAAAAAACTTCCGGTACTCTGTCAAGGAAAGGGTCAAGTATTGATTCTCTTTCGCATCTTCCTGTTTGGGAAGAGCAACGGCAATCCGCCCTTTGCCAAAGACGGGTACTCCTGCAAAGACCGACTCATGGTCATACATCGTAGGAAATGCCACTCGTAGTGACGGAATCTGATCACCGTTGATCATTTGCACGCTGGCAGCAGGAATTTCGGCATCCTCTTTTTCCTCACGAAGATGCTGGGAAATTTCCGCTCTGATTTTGTCCTGCTTCTCTTTAGAAGCTCCGCCCAGCAAGCCTGATTTTACAAGTCCTAAAATCAACATTTTTTCTGGAGATACAGCCAGATCAATTGTGACAAATGACTTTTCCAGACTGTTGGGTTTCAACTTTAGTTTCGTTGGATCAACAGAGTGTAACTGAAGGTCTTTAAACCAATGTGTGTAAGCACCCGCATCCAATGTACCAGATAGAATGTCTTCATTCGTCTTAGCGGCTTCGTCAACCGGGACTTGATCTGCCGTCTCATCCTGTTTGTCAGAGATGGAAGGCACAAGATACACCACACTACAGGCAGGGCATTTACCTAAAGCACCTCGATATTCTTCACGAACTCGAATTCGGTGCCCATTCGGACAATAAACGACAATTCCCCCTTCAACTTTCCCAGACCTGCGTCGTCTTCTCTTACCAGAGCCTTTGCGGCGTTTTTTGTCTTCTTTCTCCTCTTCCATAGCAACGTTCAATAAGACGTCTCCCCCGGTCGCTATGGAATGGTCTTCAGCAGGTGTGTTTTTAATTTGCTCGGACTTTGGCTTTGCTTCTTTCTCGGTTGATGTGTCCGCTTCTGCTTCCTTTGCAGATTCCTCCCGGGCCAAAGGAATGGTTTCTATATGTTCGTCATTGCCGACAGAAAGATTAGCACTCAACTGGAAATCATCTTCAGAGGACTGATATTCCCGGACGGAGATACTCTTATCCAAATCGAAATCATCATCTCTATCATCGGTTTGGGCATCGGTTTGGGCTGTCATGGTTGCAGTAGAGGCATGAGAGTTCTCTTCAACCGGATTATTATTATCATCCGGCAATTGACTGAAGATCATCGGTGCAGGATTCTCCTGCATCTTGCGATATGCTTCAGCAATATCCTCACGCATAAACGAACCACAATTCCAGCAACGAACGAGTCCAGTCCGAACCATTTCGTTACAAAGTGGACATGGAATTTCTAACTTATTTTCGTTTTTTGCATCTGGAGTTATGTCGTTTGACATAATCAACCCCTGTCAGTGGACTAATAATTACGATAATAATTGAAAGATATTAACACGATGAATGCTTTTGCAAATTGAACTAGAATCAGTAATTGCAAATAGATAAAACCAAAAGCACTCTCAATTTATCAGAATGATTAATTTATATGAGATTGATTGAGGAAAACTCAATCAACGCTGCTGCGCATTGCCAGACTAACATAGCTACTGGGCAAATGCAGTACTGTTTTTTACTTTTCTCTTGATTATTAACTACCGTCTGCTACTACCTTTGCCAGTTGAATCAAGCAGTAGCCAACGTTCAGTTCCTTATGGTAAACCTACTCTATCTCGCTTCTAAAGCAAGTTGAAGATTTATATTATCTTAACTCTCTCTTATTACTTCATTACTTAGATTAAACAAGAACTGTAAAATGTTCAAGAGTATAGATCATTCCCCCCACCCTGAAAAATAAATTTACCAGCCCTCTCTTACCTGAACAGGAAAATTCAATCGAATGGGGACTTTCAATCGCTCTGCTGCTATAGTAAATGCGTCATGGAGAGGGGAGCTCATCACCGATGCCAAATGTGGAACAATATCTCAAACCTGAAGTCATTCAGACAGTTGCGCGTCTCGATTTGAGGGCGAAATTCATCGTCGAAGGCTTCCTTAGCGGTTTGCATGCCAGCCCCTATCATGGATTCAGCGTCGAGTTTAGTGAGCACAGACGCTATACCCAGGGAGACGACCCACGCGACATCGATTGGCAGGTTTATGCTAAAACCGACCGCTATTATATCAAAAAATATCAGGCTGAAACGAATCTCACCGGATATCTGGTACTCGATTTGTCAGAAAGCATGGCTTACACACATCGTCAGCAGCTTTCCAAATTTGACTATTCCATCTGTCTGGCAGCTTCTTTGGCCTATATGATGATTCATCAGCAAGATCCGGTAGGTCTCATCACCTTCGGCGAACAAATAAAAAATTATCTCCCCGCTCGTAGTAAACGAGGCCAACTGGGAAATATTCTTGCCATGCTGGCAAACTCACAACCCGCAGGTATGACTGAAGTTTCAAAGAATATTCAGCAAATAGCATCGATGGTCAAACATCGCAGTTTATTCATGATTTTCTCGGATTTATTAACAGATCAGAAACAAGTTTTAGACAGTCTGCAACGACTTCGCTATGCAGGACACGATGTCATCGTATTTCACGTTCTGGATGAAGCCGAGGTCTATTTCCCCTTCCAAGGAATGGTTGATTTAAAAGAACCAGAAGCAGGCGACTCGATGATTGTTGACGCTGAGGGAATGAAGGCAGACTATCTTGAAGCTTTGAATGAACTCAGAGAGACATACACTGAAAAATTACAGGCAATGGGAGTCGATTATGTCCCCCTCGATACCAGCATGCCTTTCGATAAAGCACTGATTGAATATTTATCCCAAAGAAAAGCACGCTTTTAGCTATTCGTACGATCACATTCCAGCAATATTTCTTCTGATTCGGTATTGAATTCAGGTTAAGTTGTAATGATTCGACCCTGTTTACAGGTTGGCAGGTAAGTCTTCTTGAAATCTTAACCCACTATACCTCTCTAATACCTTGCAACAGCTCGCTACCGATTTTAGAGTGTTATTCACTTCGGTTCACTGTGTTTGAAGGGAATTCTGATTGAGGGGCCCATTCATGGATGTTCGCCAGTCAGTGATCTGCTGCATTCTCTGTTTTAAATTTTCTAACTTGGAAAATTGTATTATTTCCAACAGAGTATCGTCACATATCGTACTATATTCGCAGATATTCTAGCGTTACTTTTATTGGTTCTCTTTTCAGGACTGAGAAACTGTTCTTATTTATTGGTTTTCATCTAATTAACAAACAGTGGAGCTAAGAACCGCCAATGGACAACGAGTCAGTAATTCAGATTAGCAATCTGACAAAAATCTATCGTGATTTCTGGGGCCGAAAAAAAGTTCGTGCACTCAACTCTTTAAGTCTTGAAGTAAAAAAAGGGGAGATCTTCGGACTCTTGGGCCCAAACGGTTCGGGTAAAACTACCACTCTGAAACTACTGCTCGGATTACTTTTTCCTTCAGAAGGGGAAATCAAAGTACTTGGCCAGCCGGCATCGAATGTGGAAAAGAATGAACACATCGGCTATCTGCCTGAAGAATCCTATCTATACCGCTTTTTGAATGCGGAAGAAACGCTTGATTTCTATGGACGATTATTCAAAATGTCTGCCGAAGAGCGCCGTGAGCGGTCGGCAGAACTGATCGAAAAAGTTGGCCTGGGACATGCCAAAAAACGCCAGCTGAAAGAATATTCCAAAGGCATGACCCGCCGCATTGGTTTGGCGCAAGCACTCATCAACAATCCCGATCTGGTGTTGCTGGATGAACCAACCAGTGGTCTGGATCCTCTTGGTACAGATGACATGAAGCGGATGATTCTGGAATTGAAGGCTCAGGGTAAAACCGTGCTGATGTGTAGCCACCTTCTGGCAGACGTTCAGGATGTCTGTGATCGAATCGCCATTCTGTATGGTGGTGAATTGAAAGTGATGGGACGTGTCGAAGACTTGCTGAAAGAACAGGATGAAACGCAAATCCTGACATCCCGACTGAGTGATGAGGCAATCAAGGAAATCGAACAGGTTGTTGCGAAACACAACGGAAAAGTTGGTACAATTGACCATCCAACCGCAACACTGGAATCTCTGTTCCTGAAAACGGTACAGGAAAGTAAAGAACGTCCGGGGCAACGTTTTGTTCCAGATACCCAAGAGAAAAAAGCGGCTGAGTAAGCACCATTTTTATTCCCATTTATTCTGGCTTACTCACGATCATTGACTCTGACTCTCGCTGAATTGAACAGGAGAGCAATATTTCCTATGAGATGTTATTCACAGAAGTAAATTATTATGTCTTTTGATCCTATTCCTTATGACCTGTTTGATGCTTTAAAACATTTTCTCACCGTGTTTGGAAGCACAATGTTTATCGCGTTAATTGTCTGTCTGTTGGTGGGCGTGCTCACACGTGGAGTGAAAGGAATCGGCGATGTCTTTCTGGGCATTCTAGATTTTTTCAATCAAATCACACACCTCTCCTGTCGACGCATCTGGTCACTGTCTACTTTGACGATTCGCGAATCACTGAGACAAAAAATTCTGTTTGTCTTCATCATCTTTGCAGTACTTTTCATGTTTGCAGGCTGGTTCCTGGCTGGTGCCGCTGACAGACCTGACCTGCAAATACAGTCCTATATCGATTTTGTTCTGAAAGCAATCAGCTGGCTGGTCATTCCGATTATACTGCTACTCTCTTGCTGGTCTCTGCCTGAAGACATTCGTCTGAGAACAATTCACACGGTAGTCACCAAACCCGTCTATCGAATTGAAATCGTCATCGGCAGAATGCTGGGCTTTACCCTGCTGGGAAGTGCCATCCTGCTGGTAATGGGAACCGTTGGTTATATCTGGATCAATCGGCAGGTCCCGGAAAGTGTCCAGGCGAACCTGGTCTCCAAGGTCCCCATTTATGGCGAAATCAAGTTCACTGACCGTGAAGGCGCCCCCTCAGCAGGTCTCAATGTCGGAGACATCTGGATGCACCGCAGTTATATCGAAGGAGCCACCAAAGCACGTGCAATCTTTACGTTCAAGGACATCGACGAAAGTGACGCCATTAATGACGAACTGAATCTCCAGTCTTCTTTCGAAGCATTTCGAACTCATAAAGGCAATATGGAAAAAGGAGGCATTCTCTATCAATTCATATTTGTCAACAAAGATAAAGGTCTGAGAGTTGATACCGCACCATTGATCAACAAAGAATATCTGGAAAACAGGCTGAAAATTAACCGTAAAATCATGCACGAGAGTGAAGATGGCAAAGAGAAAGTCGAAGTCGACATTTTCGATGATCTGGTTGATGACAATGGAAACCTGACCATAGAAGTCCAGTGCCTGGAAGCAGGGCAACTACTGGGTATGGCCCGCTCTGACCTTTATATTCGTACGCCCGACCATGCCTTTATATCAGGCTATTCAAAAGCCATCTTTGGAATCTGGTTACCCATGGTGTTGGTGATCATGCTGGGCGTAACGATTAGCTGCTTTGTGAAAGGACCTGTTGCTATTCTTACCACGATGACAATAGTCTTAGTCGGCTTTATGTCCAAGGAATACATGGCTGAAATTCTAAGTGGCAAAATGCAGGCATCGGGCGCCATCGAAGCTTGGTATCGCTTGATAACTCATATGAACTCGCAGACACCACTCCCTGATGGTCCCGTGAAATTCATGATTCAAATTGTTGACATGGGTATCATTAATTTCCTCTGGCTCTGTCAGCAAATCATTCCGAATTTTGGAATCTTCTCAAATATGCGGGAATACGTAATTAAAGGTTTTGATGTGTCATGGGATGCCGCACTTCTGCCAGGCATTGTCACAGTCGCGGCCTATATTCTTCCTTGTTTAATTGTTTCTTTTTATAGCTTGAAACTTCGCGAACTGGAGGCGAAATGAATAAACTCACTTCCAAACATCGTAAGCTCGCTTATGTCATTGCCATTATCGTCTTACTCATTCCTGTGATCTGGCTAGGCATGCCTTCTACAGGTGAAGAAGGCTCTGGCGGTGAGCTCGCAAAATTACGTGTCGAACATGAACTGGGTGAAAGCACATTAGGCGATGTGGACCCTTCCAGTGCATCAATGAATTTTGTCCTGCTGGGTCTCAGGGGAATTGCCACGAATCTACTGTGGATGGACGCCAATGAACATCAGAAAAAAAAGGAATGGGCCAAACTGCGTTCTACCGTGGATTCAATCATTCTCTTACAGCCTCACTATATGAAAGTCTGGGACTTCCAGGGTTGGAATCTGGCATACAATGTCTCCGCAGAATGGGACGCCGTCGAAGACCGTTATTTCTGGGTCAAAGAAGGTATCAAGTTCCTGAATGAGGGTGTAACACGCAATGAGCGATTTCCCGAACTTGACTGGAAAGTCGGAAATCTGCACGGTCAAAAAGTCGGACGTTCTGATGAATGGAGACTTTTCAGAAAATTTTATAAAGTCGATCCTGATACAGAACGATTCGAAAATGGTCCCGATCCGGAAATCAATCCCGAACGCCTCGATAACTATCAGGTTGCCAAGGAAAAGTTTCTTTTAGCAAATGAAAAAGAATTGAAACATAAACAGCATTTACAAATGAGAATGCTATTCCGATCTGCTCCCTGGCACGCCCAGTTCGATTATGCCAATGCGATGCAGCGCGAAGGAAAATTTGGAAAACAACGTACAGATGCCTGGGATCAAGGCTTCAAAGACTGGACTGCCATTTTCGGTCGAGAAGAATTTATCTCCCCTAAAGGCCCGATCGTACTCGAATGGTCCGAACCAGATATTAAGAACCTCGCAAAGCGCGATAATGTCTCCGAAGAGGATAAACGATATTGGACGGGCCGCTATCAGAATATGGTCAATTACCTTTTCTGGCGAACCCGTGCTAAATCCGAATCAGAATCCGATACGATTGATGCGCACAAGTCCCTCTATGATGGTGAGCAACTCTTCCGCAAAGCTGAGTTCGACGAAGCAAAAGCGGAACTGGAAAAAGGGATGGCGCTCTATGCCAAAGTCTTGAATAAATATCCCAGCCTCATACATGAAGATCTGGCCATTGAAGAAGGTCTACAGGCCATCATTCTCTGGAGATACATCCATGAACTCAAGGGCCTGAAATTACCCGATAGCTTCCCCTTGAAACCATTATGGATCAAAGAACAGGGACGTGTCCCCATACTGGAAAGCGAACTACGTCAAAGATTTGGAATCCAGTAATCTGAAGCTTCAGCAGTTGATAAAAGTATCAGAGCCACCCCTGGAAGCGGGTGGCTCTTTTTTTTGCTTGTTCAGAGTGATCCAAGTGTCGTTTACTCCGCACCCTTGCATAACTTTTGAATTTCATCATCAGTCAAGGCACGCCGAAAGAGTTTTAGAACTTTCATTTTCCCGTTGAAATAATCGTGAGCACCAAAACCGATCTTAAGTGGTTTTACATTTGTCAGATCATAATCACCTGGATCAAATGGGGTAGAAGTCGCTACAAGCTTACCATCGACATAGAGTTTCAGCCGATCTTTTGCTTTGACCGCGGTAATATGTCGCCATCCCGGTTTCAGGGCTGTATCGTAGGTTGCGTTTTTGCCAGCTTCAATGGAATGCACACGACCGGCGGGTAATGTTCCAGCAAACAGTCGTCCCTGAAATACAGCCATCGACCATACGCGACGATAACGCACGTCAGGAGTCATATCCAACCGACCGGTATTCGTCCAGTTGAGTCCGCCGTCATACCGATATACTTCTGCCAACGGTAATGTGCCACCATACATCTTGCCATTATAAACAACTAAAGGCATGCTCTCTTTTTCTTCTCCCAATCGACCAGCGAGTTTCCACTGATTCTTCCCCTCATAACGATATACTTCTGCATGAGGCCATTCACTTACATAGAGGTTTCCTTCGTAAACTGTAAATCCATACGTTTGAGTTGATTCCCCCACCTTTCCAGCATGCGACCAGGTCTTCCCGTTAAAGCGATAGACTGCACCTTCATCATAGCCGGTAGCATACAGGTCCCCATTATAGATAGCCAGAGATTCCACACGTTTCCCGTCTGGTACTCCACAGGAAGTCCAGCGTGTTCCTCCATCGTAACGAAAAAAAGCAGCCGGTTTATACATCGATGAGGCATACAGGTTTCCCTTATAGACGACCATTCCGTTGATCGCTTCCACTTCCGGAAGTTTACCGCAATGAATCCAGTTGCCATCTCCTTCATATCGGTAAACATTACCCCCAAAATTGGGGTTCTCAGATTCTGCTAAGGAAGA
>NZ_CALEMX010000157.1 GCF_937910335.1 uncultured Gimesia sp.
CCCCCTGTTCCTCGTCACCGAGATTGTCTAAAATAAAAAACAGTTGTATCCTTCAATACCTTTATTTATTTCTGACATGTACTACAGGGAAGAATACGTCATGACGTTCTCACAATTACCAATGTTGGTTTTAGTTGGTTTCTCACTCACCGCAATGCTCACGCTAATGAGTGGCTGTGAGAAATCTCTGACACAGGAAGACCGTCCGGTTGTCATCGCCGATGAACAGCCACAATCACAACACAAACCAGCGGCTCAGGAAGATGATCAACTGGAAGTGGTTACCCTGGGCTCAGGCTGCTTCTGGTGTACCGAAGCGTTTTTTCGAGAATTGAAAGGCGTCAAGTCGGCTGTCTCCGGATATTCAGGTGGCCCGAACCCAAATCCCACTTATAAAGCAGTCTGCACCGGCACAACCGGACATGCTGAAGTCATACAAGTCACGTTCGACCCTCAACAGATTTCCTTAACCGATATACTCAAAGCGTTCTGGGAAACGCATGACCCCACCACGTTGAATCGCCAGGGAGCAGATGTCGGCACGCAATACCGTTCCGCGATCTTCTATCACAACGAACAACAAAAAGAACAGGCGACCGCTTACAAAAAGCAGCTCGATGCATCAGGCCAGTTTAAAGCCCCGATCGTCACGGAAATCACTGCCTTCGAGAAATTTTATCCTGCAGAAGATTACCACCAGGATTACTTCAAGCTCAATCCGAATCAACAATACTGCCAATACGTCATCCGACCCAAACTGGAAAAATTCCGCAGCAAATTCGCCGACAAGCTGAAAACAGCAGAGACCGATAAGCAGTAATCCTCTTCGGAACATGTAGCCCAGAGCAAAGAATGACTCATTTTCTGTTGTAGGACCATAAAGGCTCTGATACATTAGTCATTGTTGATGTATCATTTTGCCATATCGGGCTGTCCTACCGACGCGGTCTATCAATCAGACAAAGCGTTACGGAGTATCATAGATGAGACACTTGGGGCCACTCTCAAAAATTCCCTGTTTCTATGCTGTCGCCATCATCCTCTGTGTGACTCTTGTATTAGAATTTCGCTCAGAAACTCTGGCTAAAGAACCGACAAAAAAACAAAAGACCGAATTGACATATGAGAACGACATTCTCCCGATCTTCCGGATGAAGTGCTTTCGATGCCACGCGGGTGTCGAACCCAAAGCCGGACTGAATTTGTCTCAGCCATCAGCATTAATAATCGGCGGTGATTCGGGAGCAGCCATTCGAATATCAGCAGCCGAGTCGAGTCTGCTTTATGAAAAAATTGCCTCAGATGAGATGCCCGCTGCCGGTCAAAAACTAACCGCCACAGAAAAGGCAACTGTGAGAACGTGGATTAATAATGGCGCCAAAGGCATTAGCCACGCAAAGACCATTGATCGCTCGGATGAAATTACCGGCGTCGAATTATGGTCGTTCAATCCACCAGTTCGTCCCAAAGTACCGCAGGTTACAGCCCAGGCACGCGTTTCCAATTCCATCGACGCGTTTATCCTCAAAAAACTGGAACAGAAACAACTCACACTCGCTGCCGAAGCTGATCGACTGACACTCCTGCGTCGCGCATCGTTCGATCTGATTGGCCTGCCCCCTTCGCCGAAGGAGATAAAACAATTTCTCGACGATAAGCGGCCCGATGCCTACACGCGTATGATCGACAGGTTGCTGGCAAGCCCTCATTATGGCGAGCGATGGGGACGACATTGGCTGGATGTAGCCGGATATACAGACTCCGCAGGCATTCTCTCCGCAGACGTTCCCCTGCAGCTATCTTATCGTTATCGCGACTACGTAATTCGCGCATTTAATAAAGACAAACCCTACGATCGGTTTTTACAGGAACAGATTGCAGGCGATGAATTAACCGACTATTGGACCGCGCACGACACAATGGACACCCTGCCAGAAGACGTCGTCGAGGGGATCACAGCTACCGGCTTTCTAAGAACAGCCGCGGATGCCAGCCGACCGGATTTTGCATCTATCAAGAATGCGGCGGGACAATATTTCTACCCCACCATGTTCGACACATTGCAAATCGTCTGCTCATCAACGATGGGGCTGACCGTTCAATGTGCCCGCTGTCACAGCCATAAATTTGATCCGATTCCACAAGTCGATTACTTTCGCATGCAAGCAATATTCACGGGCGCATTTCGACCGACGGACTGGGTGCCGCAAACGAAACGTCGCCTCAAGATCGCGACCAAGAAGCAAAAGCAAGCTGCTGACAAAACCAATGCGGAAGTTGACAAAACCATAAAAGCACTTAAAGCAGAATTCGAAAAATACAAGCAGGAATTAAAAGACCAGATTTTCGCGAAACGTCTCGCCGCTTTACCTGTAGAAATTCGCGATGACGTTAAAACTGCGTTTGCCACAAAAAAAGAGAGTCGGAACGATATTCAAAAATATCTGTTTGAGAAATTTAAAAAACAACTCAGTCCCGACACCAAAGATCTCGATCAAATTTATAAAGCAAACTTCCCGGCATACGTTACCAAAGGGAAAGCGTTAAACGATCAAGTTGCCGCTGAAGAAAAACACAGAGTCATTTTTGGTGAAGTCCGCGCCCTTTATGATCTGCCTGGAAGCGTTACTACACCGGTCTTACTGCGCGGAGACCCACAAACTCCGGGGCCAGATGTCGATCCGGGCGTGATTTCGACAATCAATACATCAAAGAAATTTTCCTGGAAAGCGCCACCAGAAGGAACCCGCACAAGTGGGCGCCGCCTTGCTTTCGCGCGCTGGTTGACGCAACCAAATCATCCACTCACTGCCCGGGTTATGGTCAATCGGATCTGGCTGCATCATTTCGGAACAGGCATCGTCTCGACACCAGAAGATTTTGGCGTTTCTGGTTCACCTCCCAGCCATCCGGAGTTACTCGACTGGCTGGCAACGGAGTTCGTCCGAAATGGCTGGAGCATCAAACATCTGCATCGGCTGATTCTTACATCCAGTACATGGCGCCAGCGATCGCGTGTCACACCTGAAAACCGCAAAAAAGGAACAGCCGTAGATCTAGAAAACCGACTGCTCTGGCGACAGAACCTGCAACGACTTCAAGCCGAACCCCTCCGCGACGCAGTGCTCGCAACATCAGGCTTATTGAATCCAACACTGTTCGGGGCGCCCATAGCCGTCCAACGCTTAAGCACCGGCGAAGTGGTCGTACCCGTGAAGTCTGCACCAGATCGCCGATCCATTTACATCCAGATTCTAAGGCTCAAACCACAAACAATGCTCCGTGCATTCGATCAACCGGAAATGACTGTCAATTGCACAAACCGCAACACATCCACCGTCTCGACACAAGCATTGACTCTGCTCAACAGTGACCCCATGGTCCGCGCAGCAAATGCCTTCGCAAAACGAGCACAAACCGAACAACCTGCGGACCCCGCAGGCTACGCAGTCATGGCCGCGTTTTCGCGTCCCGCGACAGAAGATGAACGAAAATTGTTTTCACTATTTCTAAACGAACAAACGGCAAAACATCTTGCCACCCATCAGAGCGAAGACCAGAAGAAAGCGAAAATAATCGCAGAATCAAAACAGCTTGCGCTGGCCGACTTGTGTCATATGCTGTTGAGTGCGAATGAGTTTGCCTACATCGATTGAAGTTTTTTTCGGAGAGTTCCATGAGCCAATTTAATTTCATGTCACGCCGTGATGCACTGCGACGGTTGGGAGATGGATTCGGCGGACTCGCGCTCGCCTCAATGCTCAGCGAAGCCGCTGCTGCTACACACTCGACGGCTCACGTACCCCACAGCGTTCCAAAAGCAAAAGCAGTGATTCAGCTTTACATGCACGGCGGTCCGAGTCATGTCGATCTGCTCGATCCCAAACCGATGCTCAATAAGTTTCATGACACCGCGCCACCCGAAGAAGTTTCCGACGACGAAAAGAAAACAAAAAACTTGATGGGCAGCCCCTATCAATTTAATAAGTGTGGCGAGAGTGGTCTTGAATTTTCGGAAATCCAACCACATGTCTCACAACATGCTGACGATATCGCCGTGGTACGTTCGATGTTCACAGAGCATCGCAATCATGAACAGGCAATCTGGATGGCACAGACAGGTCTGACCGTAGCGGGACGACCGACGTTGGGATCGTGGGTCACGTACGGACTGGGTTCAGAAAATCAAAATCTGCCCTCATTTGTGGCACTTCCCGATCCGAAAGGCCAATCCGTGGATGGTGTTCGTAACTGGTCCAGCGGTTGGCTACCACCGCGATTTCAGGGAACGGTTTTCCGCGAACAGGGAAGTCCCGTACTCCATCTGGAACCAAAAATACCCAGGCCCCAAGAAGTCACAGAAGGCCGCTTTCGTTTGCTCAAAAAACTCAACGAAAAACATCTGCTACAAAGATCCGGCGAACTTGAACTCGAAGCCCGCATTCAATCATTTGAAATGGCCAGCCGCATGCAGCTCGCTGCCACAGATGCCCTGAACCTCGCACAGGAAACACAGGAAACGCAAAAATTATATGGCATCGACAATCCGACAACAAAATCCTACGGCACACGCTGTTTGATGGCGCGGCGACTGGTCGAGAGAGGCGTACGCTTCGTTTCACTCTTCATGGCAGGTCAACCGTGGGACACACACTCTAATAACAACAAAGGAACGAAAGCCTGCTGTGATCGAACAGACCTGCCCATCGGTGGATTACTCACAGACCTCAAGCGGCGCGGACTGCTCGATTCGACATTGATCCTCTGGGGTGGAGAGTTTGGTCGTACACCGGGTGCCCAGCAGACTCAAAAGAATATCGAGTTTGGACGCGATCACCATCCCTATGGCTTCAGTGTCTGGATGGCTGGTGGAGGCATTAGAGGAGGCCAAGCCTACGGCGCTACAGACGATTTTGGATACCGTGCCATTGAAAAACGCACACAAACAGCGAATTTACACGCAACGATTCTTCACCTGTTAGGCTTGGATCACGAAATCTTAACCTACCCACACGACGGCCGAGACGAACGCTTGACCGACCTCTATGACACCAAAGTGATCAAAGAACTGATTACCTGAGTGGGAAAATGAAATGCGGATTAAACCGCACTCGGTGACACTTCGGAATTTGGAATCCATATCCTGAACCAGCGAATCTGCCAGTAACTCTGTCAGCGAATGCGAATTCCGATCAAGCATTCACCCTGCGGCTTTGTGATCCCCAGGCAATTCAATCTGAAAACTTTGCACGTTTTTGCATAGATATTCCAGACTGGCATGAATCAAGATGATCACGCCCAGCATTTCCATCGCTTCTTCCAAAGTGATGATCAGCGAATATTGCAGGTTTTTTTCTCCATGCGAAAACGCATGGAAAGCGCTGATCATTTCCACACCGATCGCGCCACCCACAAAAACCGCACCGGCTAAAAGAAATAAATTGCGTGTTCGTGCCGGTAGCGAGATTAAAAATCGTAACATAAAACCAGCAACCATCAGCACAAAGATACCCCCCGGAATCACCCATGCATAATGTAATACGCCCTGTGCATCAATCAGCTTCCGCATAGGTTCAATCGCACATTCATGGATCGAAGCGACCTCGTCCATTGAAAGTAAAAAAAACAATCCAGAAAGGAAGAACCAGTGAAATGTATATCGATCTTTTTGTACTCGTTTACTCAAAGCAATCAAACACAACACCACTGAAGCCATCAACAATGCGATGGAAGAATACCAGGTTGGCAAGTTGCCTTCATAGTCTACATACAACAGAGGAATCAGTCCGAACACAGTATCATGCCCCGTACCATACTTCACCAATTGTGAGCAAAGACTCAAGCTGAGTAGTACACCTACTATAAGCAGTAGCTTGCGTGTAACTGTAACTGGTTGTGGGATTCTCAAATTAATGGAAGTCGGCTGATAACTCATGGAACACCTTAATAGTGACTTTGTATTGCGTTGGAATGCAGTCTATAGAATGCTAATCTGATTCGGAATGAATTCGATTTCACTTCTTCACATGTGAGTGTTTAGCAGATTGATCCTGCGGTTCAACTGTGGCTTCAGATGTGAATCGGTCTCGATACCAGCTGGCAACCTGATTGCTCAACTGCAGAATCTTTGCCATTCCAGAAAGGGGAGAATAATGCACATACCGGTAACTGTTCTCTACCGATGTGTACCAGTATTTCTTCGCATCCAGAGATCCGGGGCCGATATCGTAAATCAGATCCCCCCGTTCCATGCTGTTGCGAAGCATGCGCCCCATCAATAATCGTCCCAGCCCTTTATTAGAGATGCTGGGATCAAAGCCCATTCGCAGCGAATAAACTAATCCCTGATAAATATAATTATAGGGTTCCTCTAATAATTCCTTGAAATCAAGGAATTAAGTATGGACGTGTTT
>NZ_CALEMX010000158.1 GCF_937910335.1 uncultured Gimesia sp.
CTCGATAAGCGTGAATAGAGGGCGTGTCATACAGTTTTGTCTGGCACCAACCCCTTTGGTTCCCGCATTTTAAAGTATCGTAATACTGCAGGCATCGCTTTCAATGTATGATCATCTTACCCTCCTCAGTGGACGCGCTCATCCTAAGTTAGCTGGAGAAATCGCTGAATATCTCGGAATTCGACTGGCTTCAGTAGAGTTGGGCAATTTTCCTGATGGGGAAATCAGTCTGAAACTCAATCAGAATGTGCGTGGTAGAGACGTTTTTATCATTCAACCCACGTCTCCCCCCGTCAACGATAATTTGATGGAGCTGTTGATTCTGATGGATGCCTGCCGTCGTGCCAGCGCAGAACGCATTACCGCTGTGATTCCCTATTTCGGGTATGCTCGGCAGGACCGAAAAGACTCGGGACGAGTTCCCATTACTTCAAAGCTGGTTGCCAATCTGATCAATGAGGCAGGAGCTGACCGGGTGCTGGCAATGGATCTGCATGCCGCTCAGATTCAAGGCTTCTTTGATACTCCCGTCGATCACTTATATGCTGCTCCCATTGTGGATCAATACTTCAGGTCTCTTAAAATTCCACATGAGGATTTGGTTGTTGTAAGCCCTGATGAGGGAAGTATCAAACGCACGCTACAGCATAATAATAATCTTGGTGGCACGCTGGCGATTGTCGATAAACGCCGCAAGAATGCTTTAGAGACACAGCAGGCCAATCTGATTGGTGACCCGATTGAAGGTAAAACGGCATTACTGTTCGATGATATGATCTCAACTGCGGGCTCAATCGTAGGAGCAGTCAACGTGGTGAAAGAGCATGGTGCCAAGGATATTTACGTAAGTGCATCACATGCTGTCTTTTGCGGACCTGCCATCGAACTGTTGCGTGCAGCCCCGATCAAAGAGATTGTGGTGACTAATAGCCTTGCGATTCCTGATCAGGATAAACTGCCGAATCTAAGAACCATTTCGATTGCCCCATTGCTGGGTGAAGCAATCAGACGGATTCATCGTAACGAATCGGTAAGCCATCTGTTCGATTAGAATAAGTTGCCATATATAAAAGTCGCTGTATAAAACGGATCGTTTGTGTTCGAATGATGATCGTAAAAAAGAGACATTGATGGCGCTGAACGAACAAGACCGTGAAGACTTGATGCGCGAAGCAACGGCATTCTATCCCCGCGCCGAGCTGCACGTTGATCACGAATTGTTACCTGTTTTCTGGGGACAAAAGAAAAACGGCAATTTTTCGTTTTATTTTGGCAGTGATCCCGTTTATCAATTCGATCAAAGTGGCCGCTTACGACGGGCCTATATTGACGGGTACCTGTACCGGACGCAGGGAAATACACTTGCCCGATTGAGCCGAGAACGAAATTCAAAGGAATCAACTCTCAAACGCTATGACCTGACTATAACAGAATCAGCAGGGCTGCTGCAGGCAATGTCAAATCGGTTCCTGAAACTGGATTCTGCTTTCGGCAAACAACACGAAATCCGGTTCTTGCAATCTGTGGCTGACTGTTCACAATGTGAATTACAGGAGCTGATTCAAACGCAGATGAAACAGATTTTACAACATTCTGATCAACTAGCTCCGCGGATTCCTGGGAAACGCTAAGTTCGATCAATAGAACCCGCCGTTAAGAAATGGGTCTTTCCAAGATGCAGAAACTGATCATAGGATGTGGGTATGTCGGTTTACAGGTCGCTCAAAAATGGCTTGAGCAGGGACATACCGTTTCGGCACTCACGCGATCTGAATTACACGCGGACAAATTCACAACACTTGGTATCAAACCGATCATAGGTGATATTACTCAACCGGAATCGCTCAAGAATCTGCCACAAACAGAT
Organism: uncultured Gimesia sp.; assembly: GCF_937910335.1. GTDB lineage: Bacteria > Planctomycetota > Planctomycetia > Planctomycetales > Planctomycetaceae > Gimesia. The sequence continues at coordinate 1,868 of NZ_CALEMX010000158.1, forward strand.
ACCCTGCTATATGCGGTTGGTTTTGATCGTTCAGCGAATCGATCTCGACACGAAATCTATGTTACGGGATTGAACCATGTCCTTTCCGAAATCAAAGGACGTACACAGAAAATCATTTACCTCTCAAGCACCAGTGTTTACGGTCAATCCTCCGGTGAATGGGTCGACGAAACATCTGAGTGTACTCCGCAACGCGAAAATGGGCAGATCTGCCTGGAAGCGGAACAGTTGTTTGAAAAACAGGGACTGATTTCTGCTGAGGAAGATCTGACGATTTCGAGAGCCGTCATACTCAGGCTGGCGGGCATATATGGTCCCGGTCGACTTCTCGCCAGAATGGAACAAATCAAAGCCGGAGAACCATTACTGGGCAGGCCCGATGCCTACCTCAATTTGATTCATGTTACCGATATTGTGAATACGATTCTAAAATTTGATACAGACATTCAGCTGGAATCTCATTATCTGGTGAGTGACAATTGTCCGATTACCCGCCAGGAATATTATGAAACACTCGCTTTTATTCTGAATGCGCCGCTCCCGCAATTTGCGACAGAGGCAACAAGACAAGGGGCGATGAAATCGAATCGTTCAAATAGTACCGAACGAGCAGCAGGGTTGAATAAACGGTGCAATAACCGGAAATTGCGGGGAATACCAGGGCTGGAACTGGTTTATCCGACGATCAAAGAAGGGCTACCTCAGGCAATTGAAAATCGTTAAAGCCTCGGTCGATGATACCCTCACTTTAGGTTTCGTTGTCAAACGTGTATGCTGTGTCGAGATAGACAAAGCCGGAAACCGATTTTTAAGAATATCTAGAACTCAAGATAGCGTTAATTATCACATGCCCAAAACTTATCAAGTCAAACCAGTTAACGGCCCCATTCAGGGAA
>NZ_CALEMX010000159.1 GCF_937910335.1 uncultured Gimesia sp.
GATTCGAGCCTGGATCGATTCCTGGCTCAACCCAAATGGGAAATATCGGATTAAACTCTTTTGAACTCTTGAATGCTGGTTTATTCAGGTGAGAGGAGTCTTGTTTGTGTCATGTGACTGCTGAAGCATTTTATTATATGCTGTACTAAGGGATCGAGACACGGACAGAGTGATTGAATGAGTTAGATTCTTGAATGATTACCATACGATTTTGTCCGGGTTCAAGTAATAGTCCATCTGCCCTGAGCATTACGTATGCGCCTGGTACCAATTCAAGCAAATATGCCGGATTGCCATCACATCTATCTGAGTTTTCAACATACCGTACTACTCGCGCTGTATAGGAATTACCTACCTTAAGCTGATCTGTTTGCCACGGATCGGAGTATAATCCTCTGATGGTAGCGCTAATCTTTCCTGATTTGATGTCGACGTGTACTATTTTGACCGTGAGAAAGTCACCGCGTTCGGCGAATTGTTTACACGAATTGAATGAAGCGATCCATGAAGTCTCTGGGATGGTTATCAGCATGTCCTGTGACTCATGACGACAGAAAGCTCCGAACACTTGAACGCTCGTTACTTCTGCAGTGATTACGTCACCCGGTTCAACCATACGATATGACTTCTCTCTAACAAACTACATTTGATACAATAGAATTATTCTTCAAATGATGCCACTACTTGAAATTCCCAAAATAGCAGACGTTCAAATAATTGTATAAACAACGCCACTCGATTGCATATCGTAAATATATCAAACAAGAGGCTTCAGACTATAGTATAATAAATAGAGCAGACCTTGTTTGAGAACTGCGACAGTCACCGCTTGAATCAAACTGAAAGAGAATTTGATTGAAATATACTACGCCCACGATTTTAATGTGTCCGCCCGATTATTACGGCATTGAATATGAGATCAATCCCTGGATGAGCCGCAGCCACCAGAGCGATCCGAAGTTTGCCTGTCAGCAATGGGAGGCCTTAAACCAACTTTTGCAATCGTTGGGGGCCCAAGTTGAATTAATGACACCCATTAAAGGATTGCCGGACCTTGTTTTTACTGCCAACGCAGGACTCATCTGGAAAGATGTGGCCTTTCTTTCCCTCTTTCGGCATGAGGCCCGTCAAGGCGAGACACCCCTCGATCGAGACTGGTTTCAAAAGGCAGGATTTGAAACGATTGAAATGCCCGATGACTGTTTCTTCGAAGGCGCCGGCGATGCCTTGTTCTGTGGCGACACTCTCTTTGCCGGCTACCTCATTCGCAGCGATGTACGGGCAATGCAATGGGTCGCCGAGAAAATGAACTGCCGAGTCATTCCCCTGCAACTGGTCGACGACTTCTACTACCATCTCGATACCTGCTTCTGTCCGATCAGCAAAACCGAAGCCATCTATTATCCGCCGGCCTTTGATGAGTATGCACAACAGGCCTTGAAAGAACATGTTCCACACCTGATTCCCGTCGTAGACAACGAAGCACAGCGGTTTGCCTGTAATGCCGTGGTACTGGATCAATCCGTCGTGCTGAATACCGGTTGCCCGCAACTGGAAAAAGATCTCAACGCACGCGGCTATCAAACCTATAGCACGCCATTGGATGAATTTATCAAAGCCGGAGGTTCCGCAAAATGCCTGACCTTAAGGCTGGACGGAGAGCGTGCGGCTGTATGGCCTTGAGGGAGCATTGAGATTCAAGCGACTCATCCGAGAAATACCTTCGGATGTAGTTTCGGAAGGAAACATTCTAGTACCGAAATTAGCAAGCGATAAATCGCGGTTGAGTGAAACATGCTTCAAAGGCACCGCAGGAGCAGAGGCTTGAAACGTGCCTTTCCCGGGCGCGGCCAGCGTTACCTGGACTTCCCCCAGGGCATAAATATTCGGGTTATGTTCGGGAATACGTGGCGGCAATTTGACGATCCAACTTTGATCGTAAAGTTGACCAGCTCCGAATTGATTTCCCGCACGAGCAGTCTGAGTTTCAGGTGTCGACGAACACCGGGCAGTCCACTGCGCCAAAGAAATGGTTCTGAGAGGCTTAGCCGCGAACTGTTGATCCCAGACATGCAACAATAATTGCCGCTGGCCGTAGAGAGAGATCCGTACGTTTCCAGAAATCCGCGCGGGATTCCCCAGAGAGTCAAAACCTTTCAATCGAATCGCCAGGGCGTTCCAGTCTGCTTTCCCTTCCGCGTTCATAGGAGTCGCCTGCACCGAAATATTGGTCAGCTTTCCTGAAACCGGAGCCTGTCCCGGCGGTGGGGGCAGTATCTGTGAGGGAGGCAGCCCCTCTTGTGGCGGCAGTGCCGGCGGTCTAGGCAGTACATTCAAAGCGCGTTCGGCGACTTTAGCTCGCATTATTCCGAGTGCAACTCCGCGTTCTAATGTAGGAACTCCATTTGGATAATATTGATCGAGTAACGCGCCGTATGCTGAGAGAGGATCGTCGTGTATGCCAATGATCACGCCCCGTCGTCGGCAGTGAGACTCGCATTGATACTCGGTCACATTCGTCGGCGGAGGGGGAGTCGATGTTTCAACCTGAGTTTCGGGAAACGTTCTCGCATAACGTTTCTTTTTGTGCGTGGAAATATACTCCGTTGGTTGAATCAATGTACGATGAGAAGCCGCGAATTGGATCGTTTTCTGATCGTAACGACTTTCACCAATGGAAAGCCCTTTGATCGTGGACAGAGGAATCATCCGTTGGGTCACTGTTCCCTCATTCGCTGACTCGACGATCAGGTTAGATGAGGTACCCCATTGAATATGGTCTACTCTAATGCGGTCCCCGTTCGTCAATTCAATTTCGATACCAGCCTGTAAAGTGGCAGCACAAAGCAGACTGAAGAATATCGTGAACAATGAGTAACCAGATCGACGTTTCATGGCATTCCCTGAGCATTTAAGCAAAACAGCCGACGGACGGCTTAATGAAGTGGGTCATACAGAGTTCAGGGGCAAACGGTGCGCCTCAGCTGGTCGATCTATGGCTCAGGCAAGCCAAAGCGGAGAAATTTCGTCAACCCGCAGCCAATTTATCAGGGTTATGGCAATTGCATTTGATCAGACAGGTCCAGTGAATCCGGATCTGAGGAGAGGTCACTCTTTAACAACGGTCTTCAGAAACGCTTGATTGCAGCATTGTTTCAAATGATGAACAGTCTTTTGCAGGGGGCGTTTCGAAGACTTTACAAAAAGACTCTATGCATTCTGTCATTTCGTAAACCGTCGACTTTACAATTTTAAACGCGACTTTTTAGCTTATAATTGTGGGAATTAGATAAACTGAGTGAGCGAAATTACACAAAGTGTGATGAATATGGCACTTAGACCCTGATAATCCCTGAAACAATCTTGCGAATATGCTTGACAGCAAGCATCCAAACCGTGATGATCATGAATTACTGTGGGATTGATATCCCTATGCAAATTGATCTTAGTCTAAAGGGAATATCTGTTTAGATAATTCCTTTTTTAGACAAAGCAGTTATAATTTGCTAATGTAATCAATTCGCTATTTTTGATCGATTCTGATCGGGCCAGGCAGTCGTCGATACTCTGCATCAACGATAATGAATTCATAGGGAATTCATGTGCCAAAGTCGGTTTTTATTTTTTTAGAAGAGGGTGGGCTAGAATTATGGCTGCTGGTCACCGTCGCGTTGACATTGAAGAAGTCTCAGATGTCACCGTAGCAAAATTTATTGACAAGAAGATTCTCGATGAAGGAAATATCCAGATCATCGGGACTCAATTATTTGGACTTGTTGATGAAGATGGTCGCAAGAAAATCATTCTCGACTTTTCCAACGTCGAATATCTTTCCAGTGCAGCACTCGGAAAGTTAATCACATTGGACAAAAAAGTGAAAAAGGCTAAGGGCAAATTGAAACTTTGTTCAATTCGTCCTGATATTTATGAAGTATTCGCCATTACGAGACTGAATCAACTTTTTGATATCACAGAGACTCAAGAGGCGGCTCTCGAAGGCTTTTAATCCGGGTTTGGCTTCGTGTTTCGTTAAAGTTGACGAAATACCATTGCTGATCCTGAATCATAGCCCATAGAGGCCAACTATTGTCAGATATTTAAGTAAGGGTATTTCAAATGGATTACCTGACATTTTCATTTCAATGTCTTTAAATATCTCTAAATATTACCTGGAAAATTCCAGAAATCGTGTGCTGGCCAAATTCATGTCATCGGACGAATACTTTGAAGTAAAAATTCCCAGTGATACCGCGGAAGGCCAGGCTATTCAGGCCAGGATTGTCGAGGTACTTGAGGTACGTGAATATCCCGTACGCGATGTTTTTGCGGTGCGCCTGGCGCTGGAAGAAGCACTGGTTAACGCCATCAAGCATGGCAACGGCATGTCCCTCGATAAGGACGTGGACATTAAATACTGGATCAGCGATGAACGCGTCCGTATTGAAATACAGGATCAAGGCGAAGGCTTCGACCGTACACATGTGCCAGATCCCACTCTACTCGAAAACCTCGAACGACCTTGCGGCCGTGGAATTATGCTGATGGGAGCATTCATGAATCTCATCGAATACAACGAGCAAGGCAATAAAGTCACCCTGGAAAAGATCAAAGGGGTCGCTCCCGAGCAACCTGAGGCAGAAGTTCAGGGAGACGAGGAAGAGGAGTAACTCAAGTTAGTTGCGATATCTCTCATCCTGCCAGATTTCCCGAATATTTTATCAGAACACAACTGGTTCCTGATTAACTTCGGTTGACTTCATTCATATCTCACAATATCTTATACGCTTCCTGTGGCAAAGAACCTCTTTGACCACATCATAATCCTCGATAGCTCAATTGGTAGAGCGAGCGGCTGTTAACCGCTAGGTTGTAGGTTCGAGTCCTACTCGAGGAGCTCTTCTTGATGATGGCTGCTGGTAAGCAATCCAGCAGCCATTTTTTGTGCCCCGACCGTCGCCATATCGGCAAGTATCGTCGGGTACAAAAAGACTGTCGCACGTTAAGTTCCGTAGCCAGTTGATCTTTGATAACAAAAACTGATGAAAGAACTGACGCGAGTCGGAGCAGGTTTTCCGTGAAGGACTGCTGAGAGCAAGAATTCTTCAGCAAACTCGCGTACGCTGAGCGCGAAATATGACTTGTGTTTCGATTTGGTCTACGCAGCAATCCGCTCGTACGACTTGATCAGTCCACCGAGATGTTCCTCGCAGTGGATCTCATCGAGCTTGATTGTCTCGTATTCCGGTGGCGGATCGACAGAGCAGGGCGGCAGATATTCCCGTGAGCTGTGCGCTCGTTTGTTGTTGTAATAATCAACGAATTCCGAAACAAGATAATCGAGATGCACTTTGCCGAAAGAGATGAAATGATTCAAGGCTTCGTATTTAATCGTTTGCACAAACCTCTCGACCCGGGCATTCAGATTGGGAGACCGGATCGGCAGCATCTTCGGCTTGATGCCTTCGTTCTTCAAAAACTGCTTGAACTCGGCAGAGAACTTTGTGTCTCGATCATGAATCAGATACATCGGCTTCTCTTCCCGGTCAGCAACATGGTTTATGAACACTTTGGTCTGTTTCGTGACCCATGCAGAATTAGGATTTTGGGTTGATGGTGTGGCAAAGACTTCACGCGTTTCAAGATGCATGAAAACCAACACATACAAATCGACGAGCCCTCGCGGTGTCACGGTTCGTTTCGTAAAGAAATCGCAGGCCCAGAGTGTTTCCGCATGTGTTTTGAGAAACTGGTCCCAGGTGCCAGTACTTCGTTTTGGACTCGGTTCGATCCCTTCTTCCTTGACGATATTTTTCACCGTCTGACGGCAGATCCGCGAGATGCCGAGCTTCCGAAGTTCACCCAGGATGCGAGTGTAGCCGAACCCCGTTTCACGGGCGATCTTGAGAATCAGTTCTCGTAGTACCGCACTCTTTCCTGGCCGACCGACGGGGTTTTTCTTCCGTCCCTTTTTCTCTTCTCGTATCCAGCGATGAAAGGTCCCGGGAGTGACGATCGTGATCAGTTCGTTGATCGATTTTCCGAGTGGCTTGCCATATTTTAAGAGCTGCGCGCGTTCGTGAGGTTTTGTGTGAATCTCTCCTGGGATACGGGCCCGCAGAATCCGGTTCTCTTTTTTCAAGTAGAGGACATATCTAGCCAACAGGCTGTCTGAAGCAGTAGCAATTAACGTCAGGGCTGCTCAGAGTATGGCATTGAATGTGCGTAGTATATCTGGGTAGGAAATAACGTCCTGTTTTGGTGATATTTTTCCACAAAGTTACAAAACGGAGTCCAACTTTTACAAAACCAAGGAGGCCATACGATGCAACCCGCCGACTCGTGCGACCTGTT
>NZ_CALEMX010000160.1 GCF_937910335.1 uncultured Gimesia sp.
GCATAATAAATAGCAAACATGTTGCATTTGACTAACTTTGAATCACACCAGAAGGATACCCGGTAACGTGACTGAAGAGCAAACAACAACTGTAAAACTACATTGGTGGCAGCGGATTGGGCCCGGATTAGTCACCGCCTGCGTGGTCATCGGCCCGGGTAGTATCTTGACAAGTTCCAACCTGGGTGCGAAAGATGGATACAGCATGATCTGGGTCGTGCTAGTCTCTGTCTTTTTTATGCTCGTTTATACATCATTGGGGGCTAAGCTGGGCGCAGTCACGAATGAGTCAACCTGCACTCTGCTGGCGCAAAAAGTGGGCAGGCCTTTAACGGTGCTGGTGGGATGTGGAGTCTTTTTCATTTCCGCCGCTTATCAGTTTGGAAATAATCTGGGCGTGCATTCCGCCATTGAAAATTATACGGACTTAAAATATGGAATTGTGTTTTTCAACGCCATTTCCATCGCCTTTTTGTTCGGCTTTAAGAATCTCTATAAACTGATCGAACGCTTGATGTCAGTGTTTGTGGGTTTGATGCTGGCCTCCTTTGCCATTAACCTCTTCTTTGCAAAACCCGATTTAGTGGAAATGGCGCAAGGAGTCATCCCCACCCCAGGTGCAGACGGTAAGTCAATTCTCAACATCTCACTCCTGGGACTTGTGGGTACTACATTCGTCATCACTGCAGCCTTCTATCAATCTTATCTATCGCGGTTCAAAGGCTGGACTGTCCGAGATCTTAAAGATGCTCGTATCGATTCCCGTATCAGTGCTGGCATTATGGCACTCATTACGATCATGATCATGGCTACCGCAGCCGCTGTGCTTCGCGGACAAGATCTAAAAGGCGTGGGGGATGTAGGGAACGCCTTGAAACCTCTGTTTGGAGATAAAGGGCAAATTCTATTCTGTATCGGTCTGTTTTCCGCCGCTTATTCTTCTTTCATCGTGAACTCGATGATCGGGGGGTTCATCTTGTCTGACAGTTTGGGGCTAGGCAGTACACCACAGGATAAATCAACACGCATCCTGACAGCGGTCGTTTTATTGACGGGGATGTTTGTCGCGCTTTACGTAATCGAATCGGGAATCAAGCCAGTTGCTGCGATCGTGGCAGCGCAGGCCGTGACCGTCGTCGCTGCACCTCTGGCCGCTGGTGGACTACTCTTGTTAACCAGCAGTAAGAAAGTCATGGGCGAGTATCGTAATGGCGTCGTGATGAATATATTTGCCAGCATCGGTTTTGTGTTACTTTTGGGTATGGCCTGGTATATTGCGACAGAAAAAGTGATGCCCCAAATTCAGAAAATGCGAGCAGACGTAACCGTAGTCCAACAAGTGGAATATCACGCATTGGCAAGTACCAGTATTCTCATTGATTAAGTTGAAATTCGTATGAAGTTTCTAGTTCAAATTATTTGTTTTGCGTTTTGTCTCTTGCCTCTGAATAGTTCTATGCTGGAAGCGGCAGAGAAGACAGACAAACGCCCTAACATCATCTTTGTGCTGCTTGATAATGTCGGCAAAGACTGGTTTCGCAGTTACGGCAGTCAGGAAAATCAGACGCCGAATATTGATCATCTGGCGTACACGGGCTTGCGGTTCCGTAATTGTTATGTGACGCCCGTTTGCAGTACAACGCGACATATGTTGCTCACAGGTCGCTATCCCTTTCGCTCTGGTTGGCATACGCATCATGATCCCGCCATTTATGGAGGCGGCTATTTTGACTGGAATCGCGAAATCTGTTTTGCCCGAATTCTGAGAGACGCCGGTTACGATACCTGCATCTCAGGCAAATGGCAGATCAATGATATGTTTGACCCGGCTCAGAAAGATGCACTCAAACAGCATGGCTTTGATGAGTATTGCCTCTTCCCTGAAGGAAAAAAAGGACACCCGGCTCATAAAAAACGTTACTGGGATCCGTACGTCATTCAAAATGGTCAACGATTGGAGACGAAAGGAAAATTCGGTCCGGATATCTTCACAGATTATCTGATTGAATATATGAAGACGCATCGAGACAAACCGTTCTGTGCGTACTACTCTGCGATTCTCACTCACATACCTGTCGTGCATACGCCGCATAATGTAGGGCAGGATTTAACATCTCGAGAAAAATTTGCGGGGATGTTGAATTACTCAGATTTTTTGATCGGTCGGTTAGTAAAAGCCATGAATGATCTGGGGATTCGAGATAACACGATTCTATTCATTGTTCCCGATAATGGCACGGACAATGGAACCGATCAGAATGCGGAACAAAGCCTGGGAGGTCGTATCAACGGTCGTCTTTCCGGGGAAGGAATTTATTCTCTCAAAGAGCAGGGCATCAATATGCCCTTGATTGTGAATTGTCCGAAACTGGTGGGATCTGAACGAATCAGCGATGACCTGATTGACGTTTCAGACATCTTGCCGACATTAGCCGATCTGGCAAAGGCTCCTCTTCCCAAAGGGGTGACAATTGACGGGCGATCCTTCGCACCACAAATTCTCAACCAGCCTCTCAAAACACCCTGGCGACCCTGGTGTCTGACTCAGTATTACAAACAACGGGTCGTGCGAGACGAACGTTTCAAACTTTATTCTTCCGGGGAATATTATGATCTTTCGGAAGACCCGCTTGAGCTGCACGATCTCGCAGATGCGGAGCGTTTGCTGACAGACCGCGCCACTTCGAAGTCGCATAGGCAACTCCAGAGCGTGTTAGATTCACTTCCAGAGAACAGTAAACTGCCATGGGAATTTCGCAGTATTTCCGCACGAAAAATCCGTGCAGCAGAAGCCAAACAGAAATAGTTCGCGTTTCAGAGCCTGAACAATGATTGAATGATCATTCCTGGAAGCAGCAGGTCTAATTCATTGATTTCTTTGAACTTGCAAAGGTTTGAGAAAGTCCGTGAAGGATTCCCTGGAATTCCACTTTCATCACTATTTCACCTGACTGGAACCAGGTTCTCATGAAATTC
>NZ_CALEMX010000161.1 GCF_937910335.1 uncultured Gimesia sp.
GCCAAATTCTGTCCATCAAAAAATAAAATTGAAACCGGTCGAGTTTTCAAGGCATTAACTACCTGCTACTATAAAAAGACCTGATAATTAACCCATTGTTCAGTTTAATAACAGCAAATCCTTCCTGTGTGATTATAAGCGGGTATGCGATACAACACATTGAATATTCTCAAAATAACCCAGTTCATTATCACCGCATTCAAACAAAATTGATCACATTTTCAATCTAACATTAAGCTGAGGCAGCAAAGTGATACAAACTCTCAAGAAGCTGTGTATTATCATTTGTGCGGTACTGGTTTCCTTGCCATTGTTGGCGAATGATTCTAGTAATACTCAAACATGGACGTTCGCAAAAAGTGATCATGGTTGGAAAGCATACAATGCTTGTAACCTCACCGTTAAAGAGAATATGTTACAGGTCAACAGCACAGGAAAAGACCCGCACTTTGGTCGAGATCTTAAATCACCTGCCGGCTGGAAAAAAGTTAAGATTCGTCTGCGGTCTGCACAAAATCAGAAGGGCGAAATTTACTGGAAAACTCAGAAACAAAATGCCTATTCCGATGCACGTTCACAAAAGATCCAAATAAAAAACTCCAAAAACGAATGGCAGAATTTGGCTTTTGTATTTTATGCAGACTCAGAAATGACGGGCTTGAGGATTGACCCAGCCAGTCAGAAAGGTCTAGTTGAGATTGAATCGATCACTCTGGAAAATACAGCAGCCCCTCCTTCTGCTACCGCAACTCCCGTTGATCAAATCAAATTATTAAAAGATTTCAAGGTGGAATTGCTCTATTCCGTACCAACGGATGTGCAAGGATCCTGGGTCAGTATGACGATTGACCCCAAAGGCCGTTTGATAACCTCAGATCAATATGGCGATCTCTATCGAATTACGCCTTCAAAGATTGGCTCGAAAACAAACGATACACGAGTGGAACAACTGTCCGTCGATATGGGAATGGCTCATGGTTTACTCTATGCGTTTGACAGTTTGTATGCAGTTGTCAATGGCGGAAAGGAACGGCCTTCCGGATTATATCGTCTGAAAGATACCAATGGTGATGACCAGTTTGATGAAGTGAAATTTCTGAGAGAAATCAAGGGGGGCGGCGAACATGGTCCGCATGCCATTATTCTCTCACCCGATAAAAAATCACTTTACATTGCTGCCGGGAATCATACCGACTTGCCTGCTCCGGAGAAATCAGTAGTGCCTCGTAATTGGGGTGAAGATTTATTACTGCCACGTTTATGGGACGCCCGCGGTCACGCCGCCGGGAAACTGGCCCCCGGTGGTTGGATCTGTCGAACCGATCCGGAAGGAAAGGAATTTGAAGTCGTGAGTATTGGATTTCGAAACGAATACGATATCGCCTTCAATCCAGAAGGAGAGCTGTTTACGTATGATGCCGACATGGAATGGGATGTGGGATCTCCCTGGTATCGCCCCACGCGTGTCAATCATGTCACAAGTGGTAGTGAATTCGGCTGGCGTTCCGGAACCGGTAAATGGCCCGATTATTATCCAGACAGTCTGCCTGCGATCGTAAATATAGGTCAAGGTTCCCCCACCGGGATTGTATTTGGAACGGGCACAAAGTTTCCGGCCAAGTATCAAAAATCGTTGTTCATTTCTGACTGGAGTTACGGCATTATTTACGCAGTACATATGAAGCCACAAGGGGCATCCTATGTAGCCACTTATGAAAAATTTGCCTCTGCGACTCCGTTGCCGGCGACAGATTTAGTCGTAAATCCTCTTGATGGCGCATTTTATTTTACAATTGGTGGCAGAAAAACGCAGTCGGGGCTGTACCGCATTACTTATACAGGTAAGGAATCAACGGATCCTGTTCAACCTGTACCGGATGCTATGGCAAGATTACGGGAACTCCGTCGTGATTTGGAAGAATTTCACGGAAAGCAGTCAGAAACAGCCGTCTATTCAATCTGGCAATTTCTGGGTCATAAAGATCGGCACATTCGTTATGCGGCTCGAATCGCACTCGAACACCAACCCGTCGAACAATGGCAGAATTGTGTTTTGTTTGAAAAAGATCCAACTACTTTGATTACGGCTGGAATTGCTTTAGCAAGAAATGGTACGCCGACGTTTAAAACTCCTTTGTTGAATACTCTGAAAAATCTTGACTGGAAGGTACTTTCTGAAACGCAGAAGAGGGATCTGTTACGGCTGTATCAATTAGTGTTTATACGATTGGGGAAACCGACAGATTTGGAACGCTTGAATATACTCGCACAAATCAATAAAGCATATCCGGCTCGAAATTCATTTATGAACCGCGAGTTAAGTCAGGTATTGACTTACCTGAATGCACCCAAAGTCATCGAGAGAACGCTCAAGTTGCAAAACAATGCTTTGACACAGGAAGAGCAAATTCATTATGCCAAAGTTCTCAGCAGTATTTCAGTTGGTTGGAATGATGATCTGCGCAAGAAATACTTCAAGTGGTATTTGAAATCGATGGCGCATAGAGGGGGTATGTCATTCAATAAGTTTCTCGTGAATATTCGTGCGGAAGCCATCAAGACACTTTCCGATCAGGAAAAAGAAATGCTCAAACCAATTCTGGATGTCAATCTGGAAAAAGCAGTTCCGATTGCAGAAGGGCCACCAAGGTCTATCGTCAAGAAGTGGACTGTGGGAGAATTATTGAATGCAGTTAATACCGATAAAAATCAGCGCAATTTTGAACGAGGGCGTGAAATGTTTGCCGCGGGAGCCTGCTTCAAATGTCATCGTTTTGCGGGAGAAGGTGGGACAATTGGACCCGATCTGACAGGTGCCGGAGGACGCTTCAATGCTCAGAATCTACTGGAGTCTATTGTTGAACCTTCCAAAGTGATTTCCGATCAATATGCATCAACAATGTTTGCCCTGGATGATGGCCGTGTTGTCAATGGACGCGTGATTAACCTTAGTGGAAAAAATATGATGGTACTGACCGATATGACTCAACCCAGTAATCTGACTATAGTTGATCGAGATACGGTTGATGAAATGATACCTTCCAAATCTTCGATGATGCCAACAGGGCTTGTAGACACATTGACCAAAGAAGAGACATTGGATTTACTGGCCTATTTAAGATCAGGTGGGAATCCTGATCATGAACTGTTTCAGAAGAAGGATTAACGTTTGGCGTTACTTCTTGAGAGAAGCCAGGGGATTAGATCTGCTTGTACCGTCAAACGGCTGAGCTACAAATCATTTTAGTAAAGTGACACAATGATATACTCAAATAACATCACTCGCAGAGACTGGCTCACCAATGCAGCAATCTTCGCCTGTGGTGCAACGGCGCAGCGCGCCAAAGCGAATTCGGAAGAGCCAATCAAAACAAAATCTGTCGCCGCTATTGTATCGATCTATGAACCGGGGACACACGCTGATGTATTGGTTGGAAAAATTCTGGAGGGATGGAAGCAAGACGGCGGGGCAGGGCCAGCGTTGAAGTTGGCGTCATTGTACGTAGATCAATTTTCCGATCTTGATGTCTCTCGTCAGATGGCCGCTAAGTACAATGTACCCATTTTCGATACGATCGAAAGAGCAGTTACTGTCGGATGTGACCATATCCCCGTCGACGGTGTGATCAGTATTGGGGAACACGGTGATTATCCCATTAACTCCAAAGGGCAGCAACTTTATCCCCGCCGCCGTTTTTTTGAAGAAATTACTGACACCTTTGAGAAGTACAACCGCGTTGTTCCAGTTTTCAATGACAAACATCTGGGACCCGTCTGGTCAGACGGGAAATGGATTTATGATCGTGCCCGGAAGATGAAGGTTCCTTTCATGGCCGGGTCGTCGCTTCCTCTGACTTATCGTAAACCCGAGATCAACATTCCTCCAGGTTCTGAAATCGAGGCAGCCGTGGGAATTGGTTACTCCGGACTCGACATCTATGGCATTCATGCACTCGAATGTTATCAATGTCTGGTCGAGCAACGTAGTGGTGCCGAAAAGGGTGTAAAATGGGTGCAATACCTCGAAGGCGATGCAATGTGGAAAGCCCTGGATGAAGGCATCGTCCCCAAAAACCTGTTCAACGCGGCACTTGCCGCGGTTCCGAAACTGAGCAACGCTGATATTCGCGAGGACCCCGACGCAGCATTATTTCTGTTTAAGTATCATGACGGATTTTTGGGAATTCAGTTCATGCTGCAGTCCGTCAACCGTACTTCAGTGGCCCTCAAGCTCAAGGGGCAGCAACCGATTGCCACTCAATTTGAAGAGCGTACCGAACCCAGTCATCCCCATTTTGCTTACCTTTTGAAAGGCATTGAGCGAATGATGCACACCGGTCGTCCAACCTATCCCGTCGAGCGAACGCTGTTAACTGGCGGAATTCTTGACCGTGCTTTGACCTCAAGAATTCAAAATGGAAAACGACTGATGA
>NZ_CALEMX010000162.1 GCF_937910335.1 uncultured Gimesia sp.
GCCTCAGACTGTGTAAAATACCTGCCAGATTTGCAATTTCCGGCGGCACGCCAAACACAATCGGGTGGTCTAACAAATTCAGAATCGCAAGTTGTACCAATTTTGGAGAGGCCTGAAATTGATTTCCTCGAAACCCGTTCCTTTGATCGCCTGAGGAAATGTTGATCATATTTGTAGGCGATTTCAGAGCAATCAACACATCGCCATGCATCAGAGAAAATTTCGTATTCGGTGAATACATCAGGTCTTGGCTGATACGCCCACCACGAACAACACGAATGATACCTGAAGATTTGGAAGTAAATCCGTGTGCTCTTGAAATCAACTGCCCTAAATCGTGTTCAGGATTCGCAACTTCATATGCCGCACAATGGACAAATTCTCCTAACAGGCCAATCACCGCTGTCCGTTTGAGTTGGTTTTGGGGTTGATTGATATCACGGACAATTGTTTGCGCATGAGTGAAACTCAATGATCCCGATAGCAGGATTATTGAAGAGAATAAAAAACAGAGTGTGCGCCAGCAGAGCATCCGGCCTTCCTTGTGACGATTTGACAGCAGTTTGAGAGAGGATCGAAAGATTTCGATACAATCATTAAAATCGGCATAATCAGAGTTCAAACATCACCCAAAGTCTTGGATTTCGTCGAAAACACCTGATTCCAGAGATGCAGACACATTAGTGGTAAGTGTTGATCAACAAAAGGATTGGGGTAATTATCGGAATCAGGAAGAAACTCCATAGTATCTCAAATTGCGGTTAATTTACTGAGGGGTATTTGTTCCAACTAATTTGTGATATTGGTAGGATAAAGGAGCACATAAGCAGCGGTCGTGCATTCCCGATGATGGTTACGTCTCTGGTATTCCATTAAGCGATTGATATGTAAGAGTTTATGAGTCAGGATGTTTTTGTGAGCGTTACAAGTTTAACCGTTGAGAATTATCTGAAAGCAATCTTGCAAATCAGTCTCCAGTCCGGTTCGGAGTGGATCAGTACCGGTGAATTAGCCAAATATATGGATGTGGCTCCCGGAACAGTGACCAGTATGCTCAAAACTCTGAAACAATCGCAGCATGTTGAATATCGTCCTTACGAGGGCGCCAGCCTGACCGAGAGTGGTAAGCAGACTGCGATCAGAGTGCTAAGACGACATCGGTTGATTGAGCTGTTCCTGTTTCAGACTTTGAAACTGAGTTGGGATCAAATTCATGCGGAAGCAGAAAATATGGAACATGCAGTGAGTGATTTTCTGGTTGATCACATCGACGAGTTTCTCGGCTTTCCGGAAACCGATCCACATGGAGACCCAATTCCTTCTATCGATGGTCAAATGCGTCGTGCCTATCCCAATCTGACAACATTGGCCGCAAGCCAGATAGGAGCGAATGTCAAAATTGTCCAGGTAACCGATCAGGAAACGGAATTCTTGCGGTTTCTATCCCGTTCAGGATTAAAGATTGGCTCTGAAGGGATTGTCAAAGAAAAAAATAGAGAAGCGGGCATTGTTGTCTCGGAATGGAATGGACAACTGATATCAATGGGGATTCATGTCGCAGAGAATGTGAAAGTGGTTCCTCTCTTGGCGAGGTAACAGCAAATGGAATGAATCCGAGCTAACAGAATCTGAGTGAACTTGAAGTTCACTATGCTGAAGAAAGAAAAGAAATTGAGTCACCTCATTTATGAAAATCCGTTGATTAGCCGTTATGCATCCTCTGAAATGAGCCAGATCTGGTCGGCTCAAAAAAAACATTCGACCTGGCGTAGATTATGGGTCGCGCTAGCGGAATCACAGCATGAAATGGGATTGGGGATTAGTGCAGAGCAGGTGCACTCGTTAAAAGCAGCCGTCGATGATATTGATTTCGATCTGGCTGCCAAATACGAAAAAGAACTCCGCCACGATGTGATGGCGCATGTGCATACCTTCGGCGATCGGTGTCCCGATTCGATGGCAATTATCCATTTGGGAGCCACCAGTTGTTTTGTCACAGATAACAGCGAATTGGTGATGATTCGCGAAAGCCTGGAACGAATTCGCGGGCGACTGGTTTCCGTGATCGACCATCTCTCACAGTTTGCAAAAGAGTATCGAGATTTACCCTGCCTGGGATTCACACACTTACAGCCGGCCCAACCAACGACCGTCGGAAAACGGGCGACACTCTGGTGTTATGATCTCATCCTGGATCTGGAAGAAATCGAATACCGTCTGGAAAAACTACGGTTTCGAGGTGTAAAAGGAACCACGGGAACTCAAGCAACCTTCCTGCAGCTCTTCCAGGGAGATCATGCGAAAGTTGATGAACTGGACCGACGTGTCACGGAAAAAATGGGGTTCACAGATCGCTATGCAGTCACCGGACAG
>NZ_CALEMX010000163.1 GCF_937910335.1 uncultured Gimesia sp.
AGAAGCCGCGGCAGTTCTTTTGGATACTGTTAGAATTCAAGCGTACCTGCTGGATCTAAACGGGAAGTAGAGCAATCTCATTTCTTGTTAAAATCATGTTAAGACCCTGTTTTACCCTTCATATTGCCTTTTATCTGCTGGTGACGTCCACCAGTACAGTGGATGAGAACCGTTGACCTGATAATAATATCGCATATACTGCAGGCTACATCTGACTGTATGCCACGCGCCAGAATGTCAGTCAAAAAAATCTCTCAACGCGCTCGAGACTCGATCATCAATTTTTTCGAATGAGATGACGCTCTGATCTAAATTTTTTACCAGAAGAATATCAATAATGCCAAATCGTGCAGAACCTCGGATATCGCCTCCCAGGTCAATTAAAGACCGTTCTGAAAAATCAAATGAGCAATTTCGTCAGGCACTCGGTCTCGATGAAAATGGTAACGCAACGTGTAATGAGGATCGCGATGAACTATTGCGTTATCTTAATCTTCAGTTATTAGCCAATGGTTACCCGGCTGCTTTGAAAGAAGCCGACCGTACTTTTGCGGATATTTCGAAAGGTCTGTTGGAAAATCACCGACAAAAGAATCGGTTGCTGTCGAGTCATCGTTGCCCCGTAGATCATCGCATTGAACGTTTTTTGCAATCGCATTTGAGTGATATTGCAGGATCGGATCAGTTGAAATTGCCGAGTCGGACACTTGTGCTGGATCGATTCGGGCTGGCTAGAGAATTATCGCTTCCCGTTGAAGATGATGAATTTTCCAGTGACCTGGTTCAATCTTATCGTGTCAAAAATGGTGTGTTACATAATCCGAAACATGACCGACGCACAACTGTGGGAACGTTTCATATTACAGAGGGCGGCTTGCCCATTCCGGGGGATAAACGTGCGGTTCCGCGCGCGACATTTGTGAAGATGTTTCTGAATGCCATGCGACCACCTGAGGAAATGATGTTGTTTCCGTTTACTTCACAACAGGCTGAGCAGGCATCGGGCTGGGCTTCGTTAATGTTGCGTCCTATCGTCTGTCCTGAAGTCAAAGGAGTAACTCCTGAAAAACGGATGGAGATCAGGTTTTTCACTCCCGGAACGCTGGTGAGTAATCTGGATTTTGTGGAATCCATTTTTGGGAATGCCGGTGATCCGTATGTGCCACAAAATGATGCCGGTCTGGATGTTAAGCATTGGACCGGACACACTGGTGCGGTCATTCTGGCGCCCCATCTGACGGCTTTGACAAAATGCGAAGTCGGGCTTCCGCATTGGGATGACGCAACCGAGCGACAGCGGCATGACAGTATGTGCTGGAAATCAAAAGAGGAGCTGTATAACGATGGTCTGGCGTTTAAAATGACCTGTCGTACGGATGCGGGTGTCATAGTGACGCTGATTGCCGATAACTATTTTGGTTATTGCAAAAAAGAAGTGAAGACACAAATCAGTTATTCTGCCAACCTGTATGGGAATGCAGAAGAAGAACATGCGGGAGGTGCCATTGCGTATCCCAGTTATAATCTGGGCGAAGAGTTTCAAGTCAACAGTGCGCGTTATAACGGACGAACCTTCGACGATGTGATTCGTGATTATGGTGACCAGATCGAGGGAAAGGCAGAGGGTTATGGAATTGATAAATATTATCCAGAGTTGATCTACATTCCGGAAGATGCTTATGCCAGTCTGCCTGAGCAATGTATTCGCTGGTCACGCTCTGGGAAGGAGTGTTCGATTCCCTTATTGCCCGGCAATGTTTATATGGCTCCCTCTGGATATCACCTGCGTATGGAAAAACACCCGGCTGCTCCCTCCTGGAGAATTGTAGGCACTTCCGGTGAAGGTGTTTTCTGTCATAAACCTTGTACTGTTTCCGGTGGTGGAAAAAGTGAAATCAGTAAGTCGCTGCGCGATTACATGCTTTACGGGCCCGTGTTTGTTTCTAACTACGAAAAAGATATGGAATACGTGCGTGAAATTATCGAGAAAGATTATTCAGCGCGTTGGTTGGAACCCTTGTCGGCGGATCATCCTGACCATCGACCGAGCAGGCGCGTACTTGATGTTAACCGTTCGTTGGGAAGTGTGATTAAGTTACTGACTCCTTCCCCGGCTTATACTCCAGAATTCAACGACTGGTTAAATAAAATTCCAGATCATCTTCGCGCGTTAGTTTTTATTATCAAACGAATTTACGGGACCAGTGCAGGAGAAGACTGGTCGACACACTTTGGCGTGGACATCGTCAATGGTACCTATGGGCATGAGCTGAAATTTCGGGAACGAAAATTAGTGGGCACATATTTGCGTGTCGGTTTGTTCTCATTGCTAGGTTGGCGGACATTCAAGTTGCGGCAGGACTTTATCGCTTCCATGAAAATTCAAACGGAAGACGATATCAGTGCTTCTGTTGTAGTGCCCTCACGTGTGTTGAATTATCTTGCGGAAGGTGAGAAGAATTACAGTTGTAAGTTTGTCATCAACAGTGAGTACCGTCTGTTTCAGCGTCCCGATGATGCGATCATCAGGGGTCTGGATAAACAGACGGAAGCGGATCTCTCTCGCCCTGGAAATTTCATCTCGAATTTCGAACCGTTGACGAATCAACAAGTGCGTGAGATGAGTAAATACGTTGTAGATTTTGACGCTTTTAGTTCTCCGATGCAGGAGATGTTGCGCGCTGCTGAAGAGACGGATAGCAGTTATGTGGTGTGTTCAGCCAATCCGCGTCAGATTGATGGAAAACCGACTAAAAATCCGCGCTATTTACAGATTCGCCCCGATTTGGTGAAGCCGTTTCATTCTTATGTTACCAAACGTGCCACGCGACTGTTCCGCGCAATTCCCGCTGACCAACCCGTGTTTAATCCCGTGAATGCGGTTATGCTGGGGCGTCGTAATAATCCACCCAATCGAGAAAAAGGCATTCGCAGTCTAGCCGTATATTCCCCCATACATTATCAGGAACTGCCTGAGTTATTTATGGACTTCATCTGTTCGTTGACTGGCAAAAGCCCGTCTACCACGGGAGCGGGAAGTGAAGGGGCTTTGACCAAAGGACCCTTTAATGCGCTGAGTCCTGCGGCCGATCTGAATAGTGCACTCGTTGGATTTATACTGACTGGATACTCCGGTTTTTCAACGGCTGCCGGCCACATTGGTCCTGATGTCAGAGTGGATCACGATGTCAGTTTATTGATTCCGGAGATCTGGTGTCGCATGCAGCCGAAGGAACGTGATCCGGAATATCTGATCAAGGAAGAGTTGCTAGAACCCATTCTTGATTTTGAGCACAATGGCCAGGCAATTCCCGCGAGCCGGTTAGGGTATCGAATTACTTCAAAATTTCTCAATCGCTTCTTTGGGCGTGTCTTTGACAACCCGGCTTCTGTATTTGATGAGACCATTCTCAAGCCGGAAAAACAGGATCTCGATTCCTTTGTCGATGGAATTCAGTATATCGCTGAGGCACAGCAACGTGTTGCGTTACAGTATTTTAAAGATGGTTCCTATGAAGAAGTCTGCCCTCCCTTACAGGCGATCCTCTCAATCATGGCTTACGGAACATGGAAGGATCACACGATTCATGATTCCGAAGTGCGTTCACTATTCACACAGGAGGCACTTCTCAATAGTGACTGGTATCAGGATCGCCTTGTTGCACGTCAGAGTCAGGAGATTGCACTGTTGCAACGACACCTTGAGTATCTTGACCAGTTCGTTCAGCATCCCGGCTATATGCGGGAAATTAAGCGGCTTCAAATTGCAGAACGACGAGAGTGGGTAGAACAGCAATTATTGCATGTTACTTCTGCTGAATATCTGAAAGAGCTGGTGGGCATGATTGGGGCTCAGCCGCGTGAAAAATTGAATCAGCAAGCTGAATAAAAGCATGTCGCATGCTGTTTCTCTTTTCAGATGATTTGCTAAAATGCCAACAGATATCGTTACATCCGCATGGAAAATGGGGTAATTATCATGGATTTCGGTCTACTGGTTTGACTGGGCCCTGATTTTCGATTGGTAGAACGGATTTTTACTGATGTGTGTGGCGGTGTTCAATAATACAAACAGGGCACCTTCTTTATAAAAGAGTACAGGTTTTAAACGTATGTCTGATCGCGCCGCTCGTATTGAAGCTCTCTATCAAGCCATTGGGGATCGGATTCTGATTCTGGATGGAGCGATGGGGACAATGATTCAGAATCATAAACTCAAAGAAGCAGATTACCGGGGGGAACGCTTTGCGGATTACCACATGGACATCGCCGGTAATAATGACCTGCTTTCGCTGACGCAGCCTGAGATTATTCAGAGTATTCACCGTGAATATCTGGAAGCGGGCGCGGACATTTTAGAGACGAATACGTTCAATGGGACACAGTTGTCTCAAAGTGACTACGAGATGGAGTCACTCGCTCATGAACTGAATCTGGTCTCGGCACAGTTGGCACGATCCGTTGCGGATGAAATGACTGCAAAGACGCCCGATAAACCGCGTTGGGTAGCTGGAGTTCTGGGCCCTACCAGTCGTACGTGTTCGATCTCCCCGGATGTCAATGATCCTGGCGCGCGGAATGTTACCTACGATGAACTGGTCGAAAATTATCTGGAATCGATTGATGGCCTGGTGAAGGGTGGCGCTGACCTGCTGTTGATTGAGACGATCTTCGATACGTTGAACGCCAAGGCGGCGGTGTTCGCGGTTCATACATATTTTCATCGCGAAAAAATCGAACTTCCGATCATGATTTCGGGCACGATTACTGACGCCTCCGGGCGGACCTTATCGGGACAAACCACGGAAGCATTCTGGAATTCACTGTCGCATGCCAGGCCATTTTCGATTGGCTTAAATTGTGCTTTGGGCGCGACCGAATTGCGACAGTATGTCAAAGAGTTATCACGTGTGTCGGATACATACGTGTCGGCTCATCCCAACGCAGGATTGCCGAACGAATTTGGTGAATACGATCAGTCGGCAGCTGAAATGGCGGAGATTGTGGATGAATTCGCCAGTAGTGGTTTTCTTAATATATTAGGTGGATGTTGCGGAACCACGCCGACACATATCAAGGCGATCGCAGATGCGATGGTGAAGCATTCGCCGCGAAAAATTCCGGAGATTGAACCGGCATTGCGCCTTTCCGGACTGGAACCCTTCAACGTCACGAAAGACAGTCTGTTCGTCAATGTTGGCGAACGCTGTAACGTAACCGGTTCTGCGCGTTTTAAACGTTTGATCAAAGAAGACGAGTATGATACTGCACTCGAAGTGGCATTGCAGCAAGTGCAAAATGGCGCAGATATCATGGACGTTAATATGGATGAAGGGATGCTCGATTCGCTTGCTGCGATGACTTCATTCCTGAATTTGGTGGCTACTGAGCCAGATATTGCACGCGTGCCTGTGATGGTGGATTCTTCCAAATGGGATGTGATAGTAGCGGGTCTCAAATGTGTTCAGGGTAAACCCATTGTGAACTCGATCAGCCTGAAAGAGGGCGAAGCAGAGTTTTTAGAGAAGGCGCGACTGTGTCAGCTTTATGGTGCCGCGGTGGTGGTGATGGCCTTTGATGAGGAAGGGCAGGCTGATACGAAAAAACGCAAGATCGAAATTTGTGAGCGTTCCTATCGCTTATTGCTCGATCAGTTAGATTTTGCACCGCAGGATATTATATTCGATCCTAATATTTTTGCTGTCGCGACGGGCATCGAAGAGCATAATAACTACGCAGTTGATTTTATTGAAGCGACAGAATGGATCCGAAAGAATCTGCCTCACGTAAGTGTTTCGGGTGGGGTATCCAACGTGTCTTTCTCGTTTCGGGGAAATAATGCAGTCCGTGAGGCCATTCATTCAGTTTTTCTTTATCACGCGATTCGCGCTGGTTTGAATATGGGTATTGTGAATGCCAGCCAGTTAGCCGTTTACGATGATTTGCCGAGTGACCTCAAGGATAAAGTGGAAGATGTCATTCTAAACCGAACTTCGGAGGGGACAGAAGCGTTGCTGGAAATCGCTGAGCGCTATCGTGGTGATGGTTCTTCCAGTTCTGCAAAACAGGAAGATCTAACCTGGCGTGAACTGCCAGTGACGAAACGCATCGAACACGCTTTGGTTAGAGGCATTTCAACGTATATCGTCGAAGACGCAGAACTCGCGCGACAGGAACTGGCCCGGCCACTGGATGTAATTGAAGGCCCCTTGATGGACGGCATGAACGTGGTGGGCGATCTATTCGGTGCGGGGAAAATGTTTCTGCCGCAGGTTGTGAAATCAGCGCGGGTGATGAAACAGGCAGTTGCTCACTTGCAACCCTATATTGAGGCTGAAAAAACTGAAGCGAGTAAACCCAACGGTCGAATCCTGATGGCGACCGTCAAAGGGGACGTTCACGATATTGGTAAGAATATTGTGGGAGTCGTTTTACAGTGTAATAACTACGAAGTCATTGATTTAGGGGTAATGGTGCCTTGCGAAACGATTTTGCAAACGGCACGGGAAAAACTATGTGATATTATTGGTTTGTCAGGTTTGATTACTCCTTCTTTGGATGAGATGGTTACAGTCGCCAGTGAGCTGCAGCGACAGGGTATGGATCTACCGCTGTTGATTGGAGGTGCAACGACTTCGAAAGCGCATACTGCGGTGAAGATTGATCCGCAGTATGATCGGAATCAGGTTGTGTATGTCGCCGATGCCTCGCGCGCCGTCGGTGTCGCGGCTGCTTTGCTGTCCGACGAGCAGCGCGATCGTTTCGTGAACAAAATTCAGAAAGAATATGTGACAGTTCGCGAAAGAGTGGCGAATCGAAAACCGCTGGGTACTCCCGTTGCTTATACTAATGCAATTAAGCAGGGTGTTCAAATCGACTGGGAAGATTACACACCTCCCGCGCCCACATTTACCGGCACGAAAACTCTGGATGATTATCCGTTAGAGAAACTGGTTGATTACATTGACT
>NZ_CALEMX010000164.1 GCF_937910335.1 uncultured Gimesia sp.
CAAAAACTCATCTCCCATCCGAAACATGGGAGTCCCATTTGAAACCATCAGCAGACAAAAGAAGTTTTTGATCTGTTGTTTTCTGAGTGACATGACATCTGGTGGAATATTTTCATCACCTTCCCAGCCACAATTCCAACTATAATCGTTTGTGCCATCGGAATTCTGTTCGCCGTTTTCCCAGTTTCTTTTTTCGTTGTATGAAACGAGGTCATATAATGAAAAGCCATCATGCGAAGTAATATAATTGATGCTTTGGTATGGTCTGAGTGCGTGCATGCGGTCATCAGGAAATAAGTCCGAGCTGCCATAGAGTCGGGTCATCAGATCAGGGATATGGCCTTCATCGCCGCGCACGAACTGTTGTAGTGTGTCGCGGTAGGCGGCGTTCCATTGCATCCAGAGATGTCCGGGAAATCGTGAACCAAGTTGAAACTCTCCCGCTGCATCCCAGGGTTCTGCAATAAACCGTCGACCTGCCAAAGATGTGTCTGAACCAATCTGACCGAGCGTTGTAGGATTCGTTTCTTCAATACTTCCATCTATTCTTCTGGTTAACACACTGGCCAAATCAAAGCGAAAGCCGTCCACGTGCATCTCTTTTGCCCAGTAATGCAAGCTGTCAACAATCAATTTGCGGACAGCTCTATTCGCGGTATGCAGTGTGTTTCCGGCTCCGGAGTAGTTCGCATATAGCGCGTTCGGATTGCCTGAGAGTGAATAGTACGTAGTGTTATCAATTCCTTTGAAACTATATGTCGGGCCGGATTCATTTCCTTCGCCTGTGTGATTGTAAACCACATCGAGAATGACCTCGATTCCAGCACGATGCAAAGCCTTAACCATTTCGCAAAATTCAATATGACGTTCACATGTTTCTTGAGACATGCAATAAGTGTCATGCGGAGCAAAGAAACCAAGAGGCATGTATCCCCAGTAGTTTTTGTCCTGAGTATCAAATTGATAAACGGGCATCAATTCAACTGCTGTCACTCCCAGTTCTTTCAGATAGGGGATTTTCTCGATCACCCCTGCAAATGTACCTCGCGCGTTTTCTGAAACATTCGAATTACTGTGCCTGGTAAAGCCACGCACATGCATTTCGTAAATGATCAGATCGGATGTGTGGTGCAGGGGTTCGTCGTTTTCCCAGTTGAAAGCACATTCGATCGATTGCAACACCGAAAGCGGAGCGCATCCCATATTACTACCAGGCTGACTGGCGCGATGTCGGTCAAATGTAGGGGGGAAGAAAATGTTTCGAGAATACGGATCAAGTAATAACTTATCTGGATCAAAGGCATGCCAGTCAAATGGACTTTTTGGAGCAGGGCCATCAATTAGATATGCATAATATTTTGCATGTTTAAAATCTGTAGCGGGAATGCGGCAATGCCAGATTTCTGCGGTTTTGTTCCGATGTGGTTCAAAGTCAAAGACAAAAACTGGTTCGACCAGATCGTCTTCGAGGAAGAATAACAAAGAAACCTGTTCGGCATGCTTTGAATAGAGAGCAAAGTTGAACGCATTTTCTGACGGAATCCAGGTCGCTCCCAAGTGGACGGGAGATCCTTCGCTTTTATCCCAGTGGTCCATGGTGTGATTTCCATCTCGAAAAGGCAAAAAGGAATAAAAAGATGACGACACCTATACTGGCTCGCAGAAATCGGGGTGCGTTTCCATCGTATGTAAAAGTCCACCACAATCCGCTTGAATAATCAACAGATTGATAGGCAAATAATCCCAACCAGATCGAGCAAGTTACGATCACTAGAATCGTACTCGACCAGCCCAGATTAAATGACTCACTTAACTGGGTTCCCTTCTGAGAAAATTGATTGCGACTTGCCAGCAATGCAAAAAATATGATTGAGAGCAATATCGCTTCTTCGTAATCGAATCCTTTTAAAAGCGAGACAATGATTCCGAGTCCTGTCATCAACGTGATGAACCACCAAGCCGAATATGATCTTTGTTGTAAATCACGGCCCAGCACCAGCAGGGCAGCACCAAGTACGCTTCCGATAATATGCGAGATCTCAATCAAGGGCAGAGGAATTGCATGCTGCAAATGGTCTAGCCTGTCAATGACGATCGGAGTGGCTCCTGAAAACAGTAGAACCGCCCCAGCCAATAAAGTGCTCCATGAGAGTATCAGAGGCGCAATCGCAGAGGACCAGTGCGTCGTTTCAGTAACCAGTGGTGTTGCAATCGCACGGTTTAGAGACAATTCGTGCAATGCCAACATGATGAGTGCCACGAAGAGTGGAATCAAATAGTAGATGACTCGAAATACGAGTAATCCGGCTAGAATTGTCGCCGACGATTGTGAACCAACTAACGACAAAATAACTAATTCAAACACGCCCACTCCTCCGGGAACATGCGAAAGTACTACTACGACCGTAGCCAGAAGATAAATACCGAGAAACTCACCAAAGCTGACAGATAATTCTGGGGCTAGAATCATATAGAGAGTGGCAGAAGCTATGACCAGGTCTGCTGCTGAAACTGCCAGTTGCAAGACCGTCATCCCCGTTTTGGGTAATTCAATTTTGATACCTTTAATGATGATCGGTGAGCTTCGGATCAGAGGCAACAATACATAGCCGACAGCGATGGCCAATAGGATGTAGCCAACCGGTTGGACATTTTCAAAAGGGAAATGTAATGACGCTGGGATGGAAAATGGTTGCAGGATAAAGACGATCCCAGCTAAAGCAAAAACGCCAACCCAATAAGTGGTTCCCAGCATGATGATCAATTGCAGAATTTCTACTGCGGATAATCCCCAGGCTGAGTAAAGTCGGTAACGTACCGAAGTCCCGCCGAGCAGTGCCCCAAAATTGTAACTGGTGACAAAGCCGGTAAATGACGCCAGAGAGATTTTACTGAGAGGAAGAGGGTGATGAATGGCTCGAATCGCCAGATAGTCGTATCCGATGAGAACCAGATAGTTGAAAACTGTCAATCCGGCTGCTGCCCAGAGACGCCATGCAGGGATGTGTGCCACTGCAGAGCGGATTTCGTGGATATTATAATGCTTCAATTCCTTCGAGAGTAACCAGAGGGCTCCCATGAAAATCGCGATAATAGCAAGTGGTGCGAGTTTTTTAAGACGATGAAGCATCAACGATTCTTAGGATAAGGACATATATGAAGAAATGGTTATCTTTGCATACGGGAGAAAAAGATCCAGGATTTATTTATCAAAAGCTCTATTAATGTGTAGTTGGGTAGTTCTGGAAGTTGTTACCAGATTCAGCTCTCAAAAAAATCTGAAAGAGATCATAAATAAAGCGTGCAAAATTGAATAGGTGGGAATAGAATAAAACTCAGCGCTGTTGGGGCCAAACAGCTATGTTACTCTCTCACAATCTAAGCGAATTTCAACACCGTTTCTGAAAGAAGTCAGAATGAATCTTCCCCAGCGTAAGACCTGCTTTGGTCTCTCTGTACCCGTATTCGTGTTCTATATTGTGTTGAGCAGCGCACCTGTTTATTCGCAATTTCAACGAACTCCTCAAGCAAGCGGTGTTGGAACCGAAGCAACGAAATCTCAGCCGGCTCCAAAAACTTCACAGCTTCTGCAGTCGATTCAAAAGATTGAACTTGCCTTTAAAGCAGCATTCGACCAAGGCAATGCAAAACAGGTCGCCAGCTTTTGGGCTCCCGAAGGCGAATACATCGAAGCCGGAGGAATGCGATTTGTGGGGAGCCAGGCCATTGAAAAAGCGTATCAAAAGTATTTCAAAGAAACAAAGAATGCAAAAATTGAGATCTCGGTCGATTCCGTCCGTCAGATTGGTGACAATCTGGCAATTGAAGAAGGACGGACTCTCGTTACAGTACCCAAAGTAGCGCCCGATATGAGCCAGTATACAGCCACGTATGTTAAACAGAATGGTAAGTGGTCGATGCTCAGTGTCAAAGAGTATCGCTTAGCCCCTTCTGCTTCTCAGTCTGGATTAAAAGATCTGGAGTGGCTGTTAGGAAACTGGGTTACCGAATTAAAAGGGGTTACTCTGACAACTGACTATCATTGGTTGCCCGGCAAAAAGTTCATTGAACGAACCTATTTCTCCAGCAGAAATGGTAAACCGCAGGTACTCGGCAAACAGATCATAGGCGTTGACCCCAGCAGCGGCGATATTATGTCCTGGACCTTTAATACAGATGGCAGTCATGCAGTGGGAATCTGGGCCGCCGTTGAGAATGGCTGGCTGATTGAGTCGAGAGGTGTCACCAGCGATGGGATGCTAACCAGCGCCCATAATATTCTTTCAAAAATTGATAAGAATGGATGCCGCTGGCAATCGGTAAATCGAACCGCGAATGGAATCGAGTTACCAGACGCGCTTGAAGTGGTCTCAAAACGAAAATAACGTTCTGACGTATTATAGATCAACGTTTATCAAATTTCAGAATCGGGGATAGTTATTATGAGACTTTTCATTAGCCTCATTACTGTGACAACATTTGTCTGTTTCTCTCACGCACAATCAACGACTTGGGCCAGAGGCTTCGGCGGTGGTGGATTTCATGGCGGAGGCGGCGGTTTTCACGGAGGTAGTAGTTTTAGCGGCGGGAGTAACCGAGGAGGTTTCGGCGGTGGTGGTTACAGTGGAAACCGTAACTTTAGTGGTGGTTTTAATTCAGGATCAAGGAATCTCGGCGGTAGTAACTTCAATAGCGGTCGATTTTCTAATTATGGAAGTCGCTCCGATGTTCCCAGTCGATTCAATGACAAGACTGGATTTAATTCGAATTTTATGAATCAGACTCGATCATTTGATCGAGGTAATACAGGCAATTTTAGTCGGTTAAATAATGGCAATTTTAACAAAACTGATTTGAATCGATTTGGAGGAAGTGGGAATATTAATTCTCGAAATGATGGCCATCTCGATGTTGGCAATATGAATTTCAATCAGCGACCAACAGATAAGGGCTTAGGCAACTTTTTGGGCCTGCCTTCCGATGCCGGACATCATACGGTTACGAACTCTCATCCCTACGTTCAGGATTTTACCGGGCGTAATACTGTGAATCGTTCCATCTCTTCCGGTTCAGCTAGCGGAAATGTGTATCATGGACCCAATGGTGGAATTGCAGCGGGAGGCAGTTATACCGGACCACGGGGTAATACCGTCTCTGGCGGAGGCGCTGTCGGGCCGAACGACGGTCATGCTGCCGGTGTTAAAGTGGATGGTAATAATGGAGGCAAGGGCGGTGCCGGGCGCGTTGTTGGTCCCAATGGTGGTTCTGCAGCCGGTGGTCGCGTCGTCGGACCTAATGGCGGAAAAGCAGCGGGTGGAGTTGTTCACGGACCCGGTGGTGGAACTACAGCTGGCGGATTTGTGCGTGGCCCCAATGGAGGTTTTGCGGCGGGCTTTGTGCATGTTCCACCTTCTACTCGGTATTATCATGCGGTTGTGATTCGAGGTGGGTTTTACGGCTATGGTATGTATTCCACTGGTTGGTACGCCGCTAATCCGGGGATGTGGTATGCTCGCGCCTGGCCAGCGGGATATGCCTGGAACTACGCGACTTGGGATGCAATGATGGCCTGGATGACTTGGGAGAATATGCAACCTATCTACTATGACTATGGAAACAACGTCGTCTATCAAGACAATAGTGTTTATGTCAACAAAAAGGATGTGGGTACTGCAGCACAATATACGCAGCAAGCCAGTCAACTCGCAGATGCGGGCGCTTCTGCTAACGTGAGCGATCAGGAGAAGTGGATGCCCCTGGGTGTGTTCGCACTATCACAGAGCGGTCAGACAAAGTCAGACAACGTGGTAGAACTTGCAGTGAATAAACAGGGAGTCATTCGCGGGAATTATACCAACACCAAAACCAAGAAGTCACAGCAGGTCCAGGGATCTGTCGACAAGAAAACGCAACGTGCTGCCTGGACGGTCGGTGATAATAAAAATACGATCTATGACACGGGAGTTTACAACTTAACCAAGGACGAAGCTCCCTTACTGGTTCATATTGGAAAAGATGAGACGCAGCAATGGCTGATGGTGAGACTGGATCAGAAAGATAAAGATAAAAATGCTGCTGCGAGTGAATAGTGAATCGAAGAGCAACAATTTTTGAATGCGAAATTGACAGAGTTGGCTTGTTCAGGCCAACTCTGTTTTCACTTTAGTAGCCGCAACGAAGTACTTTATTTCTTTAACGGCGCCAGGTAATCGATTCTGTAATCTTTGGGGAAGGGGAGTACAAAGTTTTGTTTTGCCCAGAGATTCCATTTTTGCACCAGCTGCGTAACGAGTTCAGGACGCTGTTTTGATAGATCGTTCAGCTCGGTACGGTCTTCGGAAATATCATAAAGTTCCCAGGGGGCGCCCCGGAGTGCAGTGAGTTTCCAGCGTCCCTGGCGAATGGCCCGGTTTCCCTGATGCTCGAAATAGAGGGTGCGTTCTTCCTGCTGTTTCCCTTTGACCAGAGGCAGAAGACTTCGGCCTGGGAGCGGTAGCGTTTTGGCATCGTCCCACCGTTCAGGGTACGTGACTTGAGATGCTTCCAGCAGAGTGGGGACGACATCAATAATATGAGCGGGTGTTGAGATAATGGTTCCGTTTTGTTTTACCTGTGCAGGCCAATGGACAATACCCGGGGACGCAATGCCTCCTTCATGGTTATAATGTTTATAGAGTCTCCATGGTGTATTAGAGGCATTCGCCCAACCAGAGCCTACGCTTTGATGTGTGTCAGGGCCTCCCATTTTGTCGATCTGGTCTCCCCAGTAGAGCGTATTATTGCGGCTGGATTTGATATCAAATCCATGCGGGTCCCATTCGGCACAAGCACCGTTATCCGATGTGAAAATAATCAGTGTGTTTTCCAGTTCATTATTTTGACGTAGAGTCGTTAAGACACGACCGATGTTCTGGTCCATGCGATCCACCATCGCAGCGAAGATTGCCATTCGTCGTGCCAAATCACCACGGCGGTCTGCAGGTAAGGAGTCCCAGGCCGGATTCACACGCGCTTCCGATTCGCCCCAGTCCCAATAGCGTGATCGAGGAGAGAGTTTCGTATCGGCGGGGACAATTCCCAATTGTTTCATACGCGCGATACGTTGTTCTCGGATTTTGTCCCAGCCAACGTGATAGCGATCTGCATATTTGAGAATATCCGCTTTGGGTGCATGTAAAGGGAAGTGAGGGGCATTATAAGCCAGATATAAAAACCAGGGCTGATCAGGATTTCGCCTGCCCATTCTCATGAAGTCAATTGCATAATCGGTGACGGCGTCGGTTCCGTAAAATTCTCCCTTGGGATAAGTGTGCGTACTACGCGAGGCGGGGAGTCTTGTAAAATGATCCACATCCCAAAACGTTTTCGCGCTGACCAGTGTGCCATAAAATTCTTCAAAACCAAGTTTTGTGGGGTCTTCTGTTCCCAGATGCCATTTGCCAGAGAGAAAAGTTCGATAGCCACCTCGTTTCAGGATCTGTGCGATCGTAATTGCTTCATCTGCTATATGTCCCTGATATCCTCGTTGATTGAGATTTCTAGTCATATGTCCCAAGCCAATCCGATGAGGGTATTGGCCTGTCATTAACGTGCCACGTGAGGGGCAGCAGCGACCTGTGTTATAACATTGTGTTAATCGAACTCCCTTTGCAGCCAGGGAATCTAACTGGGGAGTTTCAATTTCGCCACCAAAGCATCCCAGGTCACTATAGCCCAAATCGTCGGCGACGATCAGTAGAATATTAGGTCGTCGCTGTTGTTCTGCACTCCATGACTGTTCAAGCCAACTCGAAAGTGTGAGGACAGCTACAACTGAGCTTATTAACCCTGTTTTCAGGTGAGATAGCGTTCGTGAATGCATGGTGATGTCGTCTTTCTCATTGAGCAATAAAAAATCCAGGAAGGATCACTTTCTGTTTTACTGTTGTGTAATCAACTGATAGTACTCTACGCGACGGTTCATTTCGAAGTTGAGGAGCCCCTCTTTATAGGGAATTGTTTCATCCAGGTCGCAGGCGTGTACAATCAATTCGTCATGATTGGTTTTCGCGACTGCACGAATTTCACCAGAGGGTGCGATCATGCAGCTTTCGCCCAGTTGTTCCACACCCTCTTCACAACCAGTCTTGGCTGCACCTAAAACCCAGGTTCCATTTTGGTAAGCGCCTGCCTGCATGCTCAGTTGGTTATGAAATCCGACGAGTGGATTAAGCTCGGGATATTCAGGGATTTCCATCGGCGTATTATAACCTAGTAGAACGATTTCGACTCCCTGTAAGCCCAGGACGCGGTATGTTTCTGCCCAACGGCGGTCGTTGCAGATGCACATGCCTACGATTCCGCCGAAAGCATTCCAGACCTGAAAGCCGAGGTTACCAACATCAAAATAACGTTTTTCAAGATTTTGAAATGGATTTTGTGGTCGGTGTTCCTTGTGGCCTGGAAGATGGATTTTTCGATGCTTGCCGACGATTCGACCATCACGCTCTACAAGTAATGAAGAATTGTAGCGGCGGATGACTCCTTTTTCTTCCACGATTTCTGCGTAGCCGAGACAGAAGCCCACTTTGAGGCGCCGGGCTTCGTCAAACAAAGGCTGCGTTACAGGACTTGGCATTTCGCGTTCAAAAAATGAATCAATCTCAGACTGATCTTCAATAAACCAATGAGGAAAGAACGCAGTCAAACAACATTCTGGAAAAAGGACCAGCTCACAACCTTGAGCAGAGGCTTCTCGAAGCAAACCTATTAAACGGGCGACGACTTCGGGTCTGGTTTGCTCCAGGGGGACTGGCCCCATTTGCGATACGGCAATTGTGATCAGTCGGCTCATATTCAATCAAACTCTCGGGTTGGTAAACTGCAATTCAATAGTTTAGGACGATGAATTTCATACTCCATGATATCAGTTAGCAGAAAGACGTCCATAAAAGGCCTGCGATTCTTAAACCCGCATTTCCCAGATGACTTCCCTCGCTTTGGCACGTAATTTGCGC
>NZ_CALEMX010000165.1 GCF_937910335.1 uncultured Gimesia sp.
CACTCAGACGGTCGAAATTTTGCGTGGTTTACGGGAACGCTATGAAGAGCACCATAAAGTACAGATTACCGATGATGCTCTGGAAAAAGCAGTGGAATTATCATCGCGTTACATCACCGGTCGCTGTTTACCTGACAAAGCGATTGATGTAATCGATGAATCTGGAGCGCGCATCCGCTTGAAATCAATGGTGCGTCCTCCCGACTTGAAAGAGCTGGAAGAGGAATCAGAACGTCTGAATCAATCGAAAGAAGAAGCCGTTGCCAACCAGGATTTCGAATTGGCAGCAAATCTTCGTGACCAGGCCGACAAGTTGAAGAAACGAAAAGAGACTTTGACTCAGGAATGGCGTGATAAATCCAAAGAAGTGGATGGCGTTGTTGATGCGGAAGTCGTGGCTGAAGTCGTGGCCAAGATGACGGGCGTGCCTCTGACTCGACTTTCCAGCGAAGACACCGTGCGTCTGCTGAATATGGAAGATGAACTGCATGAGCGGGTCATCAGTCAGGATGAAGCCATCAAGCAGGTCTCCAAGGCGGTTCGCCGTAGTCGAAGTGGTTTGAAAGATCCCAAACGACCGATGGGTGCCTTTTTATTCTCTGGTCCCACCGGGGTCGGAAAGACATTATTGGCCAAAACTCTGGCGGAATTCATGTTCGGTGATGAATCGGCTTTGATCCAAATTGACATGAGTGAATACATGGAGAAGCATAATGTCAGTCGTCTGATTGGTGCTCCTCCGGGGTATGTCGGCTTTGAAGAAGGTGGACAATTAACCGAAAAAATTCGGCGTCGACCTTATGCTGTTGTGCTTTTAGATGAAATTGAAAAAGCACATCCCGATGTCTTCAACATGCTGTTACAAATCATGGAAGAAGGACACTTGACCGATAGCTTTGGTCGAAAAGTAGACTTCAAGAACGTTGTTCTGATCATGACTACCAACGCAGGTGCTCAGGGTATGGCTCATGGGGATGCCTTCGGTTTCCGCAAAGCCGACGATGATACCAGCTACGATGCCATGAAACGTAATCTGATGCACGACCTTCAGAAAGAATTCAAACCAGAGTTTCTAGGACGTCTGGATGAAGTCGTTGTCTTCCGCAAACTGACACGTGAAGAGTTGAAGCTGATTGTCGATATCGAACTTAGCAAAGTACGAACTCGTTTGCAGGAACAGGGTGTGACTCTGGAACTTTCCGATCAGTCACGAGAATTCATTATCGATAAAGGTTCCGAAGGCGGCGAACTCGATTACGGTGCCCGTCCGCTGCGTCGTTCCGTAGAACGCTATATTGAAGATCCGTTGGCAGAAGAGTTACTTCGTGGTTCTTTTGAAGGTAAGAACAGAGTACAAGTGAAAGTCGTTGAAGTTGGCGATGAAAAACGACTCGAATTTGATGGCTCTTACGAAGCCGAAACTGAAGAACTAGCCACTGTAGGGTCGATTGAAGGTGAGGGCGGTTCTTCCGAGGGAGACGCTTAAGCTTTTTGACTACCTTTCCAGTATCAAATACAATTGAGCCCTCACCGGTATGTGAGGGCTCTTTTTTTATTGAATCATGTTTTTACAATTCCCACGTTTGCAGAGATTTGACCATGATTCCGCGTCAGCTTGAGCCGGAAGTGATGGATTCACAAGCAGAAGCAATCGACTACAATTCGATGGATCATAGCGAAGTCAACCAGATGTTCGCCGAGGATTTGTTGGAATTAGTAAATGCCTTCGATGCCGCCCTGCATCCGGGGCAGATCAGTCTGCTGGATCTGGGCACGGGTACTGCGTTGATCCCGATAGAAGTCTGTCAGCGCAACACCGATATCAGAGTGATGGCGACAGATTTAGCAAATGAGATGTTGAAACTGGCGGAAGCCAATTTACAGCAGGCTGGCCTCGAACATCTGATTTCTCTGGAACGAGCGGATGCAAAAAACCTTTCTTATGCCGATCAAGCCTTTGACGGCGTGATCTCTAACAGTCTGATACATCATATACCTGATCCCAAAATCGTCTTTCATGAGATCATTCGTGTCGTCAAACCGGGTGGTTTTATATTTTTGCGCGACCTCTTCAGACCTGATTCCCAGACTGAACTGGAACATCTCGTCGAATTCTATGCCGGACAGGCCAACACTCATCAACGACAATTGTTCCATGATTCATTGCAGGCGGCTTTAACCTTGAATGAAGTGCAGGAAATGATGCAAGAATGTGGCTTGCCGACAAATGCGGTGAAAATCTCATCTGATCGGCACTGGACTGTCTCTCTGATCTTGCCGGATTCGTTCTGACTGACTTCACAAAATAAATCAGGCGCATGTTGAAACATTCTCATTCAATGCTTGCGTCATTTCTCAAGCGTTCTCGTATTGAGAAGCTCTGAGGAGACCCCAAGAAGATTGTGGCCGCGCATGAAAAAGCAGGGGGAGTTAACATATTGTCAATCTTCCCCCTGCAAAGTTTCAATTAATCTTTAATTGAATGTAGCCTTATCCTGTCAGACGAACGTCTTCGTCGTGAATGAAGATCACTCGCTGGCATTTTTTGATGGCGACTGAGGCGAAGGACGGTGCTCTCCAGACTCTTTCAGAGCGTTTTCTCTCTGGATCGCATCGTATACTTCTTGACGGTGTACTGGAATTTCTGTTGGTGCCTGAATTCCTAACCGTACTTTATCACCCCTGATGTCGACAATAGTAATGACAATATTGTCACCGATGATAATGCTCTCGTCGCGTTGTCTCGACAATACAAGCATTGTAAAACTCCTTCCGTAGATCAATGTTCTGGGTCAATGAGGTGATATCTGAAGAGGCGACAAACCTCTTATTGATTTGATTTAAAAGTTTTGTCACCCGTTGTTTATTCGTAAATCAGTGAAACAAATCAGATCGAATTTAAGAGAACTTGATTATTGGCAGCTCTGTTTTTTCAGGCTCTTCTGAAATCAGGTGCGACTTCTAACAAGTTCTCTCGGTCCGATAATGACCCACATCCCTGCATGTTGATGAGTTCCTCGTGGGTACTTTACTACATCGACGTTTTCTAAATAATCATTATCATTAAGATGGGGTGAGTAAGGGTATTTTGGAAAGATGCATTTTGGTTTGCCGAATAAGTCGAATTTGCCGATTGTAGTGGTCGCGTTCCTGCGAAATAACAGAAAAGGGATCTAATGTATATCTTCTTGCGCTGCTACCCTGGCATCTCGCGCGACTTTATTGCCAATTAAGGGGTAGATGTATAATCTGTAAGTGGACTGGTTCAGAAATCCCGTCAAAGGGTCAATAGAGTCAAGTTGAGAAACCGGTCCAGAAAAGAGTGTCTTAACACAAGCAGACATTCTGACGAATCATTGATATGACAGCCAGAAAAACTGGTTTTGCAAAACATACGGGAGTGAATTACGAATGGCCACACTGCTGATCGCTGCGGGAGCCTTTGTAGGCTATATCATTGCCTACCACACTTATGGTAAGTGGCTTTCAAAAAAAATATTCAATGTGGATGGTGATGCGGAAGTTCCCAGTAAGCAGTTGCGGGATGATGTCGATTTTGTTCCCACGAAAAAAGAAGTCATCTTCGGCCATCACTTCACCAGTATCGCTGGTACCGGACCCATTGTAGGGCCGGCAATTGCCGTGTTCTGGGGCTGGTTGCCCGCACTTTTATGGGTATTGTTCGGCTCGATTTTCATCGGAGCGGTACACGATTTTGGCGCCCTCATCGTTTCCCTGCGCAATCGTGGTCAGACCGTCGGGGAAGTCGCCGGCCGTTTAATTGCCCCCCGTACGCGAATTTTATTCCTGTTAATTCTGCTATTAGCACTGACGGTAGTCCTGGCAATTTTTGGCCTGGTGATCGCCATCATCTTTGCCCTGTATCCGGAAACCGTGCTGCCGGTCTGGATCACCATGCCGATCGCGATTGTGATCGGACTCATGGTGTATAAACAAAATGCGTCCTTATTAGGCCCTTCGTTGATTGCCTTGGCGATTGTTTATGCTTCTATCTATATTGGGGCGTATTATTTACCGATCAACATTTCGACGCTTTTTGATATTCCCGTGTTAGGTGCTTTTCCTAATGCTGTGATACTCTGGACGTTCGTGTTATTGGCGTATTGTGCCATCGCATCCGTCATGCCGGTTTGGTTATTACTCCAACCTCGGGATTTCATTAACAGCCACCAGTTGGTGTTGGCTTTGGGCTTATTGCTAATCGGTGCCATCGTAGCCGGAGCAACCGGCCAGGCCGATCTGATGGGAAGTGCACCTGCAATTGCCTCGAATATTCCCGCCGATGCCCCGCCAATCTGGCCTTTTCTATTCATCACCATCGCCTGCGGTGCCTGCAGTGGATTTCATTGTCTAGTCAGCAGTGGCACCTCCAGCAAACAGGTCGAGTCAGAACTTGACGCACAATATGTTGGCTACGGTGCGATGCTGCTGGAAGGGGGCTTGGCCGTAATTGTGATTCTGGCCTGCTGTGCCGGCGTCGGCATGGGAGAATTTTCACGTATCGGAGAAGGCGCCACTTATACCTATCAGCCAACAATGGTCGAGGGCACAGATACGCATTTGGCAGGAGTTGCCGCCTGGGAAACACGCTATGATGCCAGCAAAGGTTGGGCGGGTTTCAAACTGAAAGACAAAGTCGGCGCGTTTATTCATGGTGGCGCCAACTTTCTAGGCACCCTCGGGATTCCATTGAAATTGGGAATCAGCATCATCGCCGTATTAGTCGCAAGTTTTGCAGCGACGACACTGGATACCGCAACGCGCTTGCAGCGATATGTAATTCAGGAACTGGCGGCGACCGTACATATCAAACCATTAACCAATAAATATGCCGCTACCGCATTGGCAGTGGCTTTAGGGGGCATGGTGGCTATGATGCCTGCCAGCGCCGCACAAGGACCGGGCAGTGGGGGCTTAATCCTCTGGCCGCTCTTTGGTGCAACTAACCAGCTCTTGGCAGGCTTGGCATTTATGGTCATCGTGTTTTATCTCCGACGCCGCAACAAGCCCATCGCTTTTGCGCTGGTTCCTATGATCATCATGCTAATCATGCCAGCCTGGGCCATGCTCTGGAATATGTTCAACAGCGAAACGGGATGGTATTACAATCCGGACAAGCAACATCTCTTCTTGTTCGCCGTCGCTGTAATGGCATTACAGGTCTGGATGATCATCGAAGGCGTACTCGTCTGGACAAAATCAAAAGGACTTCTCGAAGAGCAATTGCCAGCACTGCCAGTCTCCCAACCAGCGGTCGCCACCAGCCCCGCCGCCGGCGGCTCGAATTAGACGCATTACTGGAATTAGAATGAAAAATCAGATGGAATAGACAGAGTAAATAGAAATTCATTGTTGCATCTCTTGCCGGGGCATCAGGTTCAGTTTATCCTATAGCACTGCTTCTGGCCCTCTTGGCCAGAGAGATCCACCCAGGCCCAAGTGGCGGAATTGGCAGACGCGCTAGATTCAGGTTCTAGTGTCCGTAAAGGACGTGGAGGTTCGAATCCTCTCTTGGGTAGTTCTAAGTACTTTTAAATAAAGGGTTTGTGGCATATGTCGCAAACCCTTTATTTTTTGCCGTCTTGACTTATTCGAATTATGGGACAAAAATGGGACAGTATTGGTCGAGTGTTGTAGCCACCACCTGCTGATACTCACCTGTTTTCGCTCGAACTTGGGACCAATCAAGCTGTAGAGCGTGTTCTATTCCTGTCCTAAATTTTCCTTGAGTCAATGACGTGGCAAGCATCGAAAAGCAAAGTTCTGCTAACTGGATCGTTCGGTTCCGGTTTCCAGTAGGCGGCAAGGTCGTCAAATTTAATCGCTCCTTAAAAACCAAAAGTGAGCGAGTTGCTGAACAGAGGAAAGCACAAATCGAGGAAACAATTTACTTTCTCGAATCTGGACGCTTGGCTCTACCTGATGGTGCAACTGACAAAGAGGTTGCCGCATTCATCGTTTCTGGCGGCATTCTCACAGAAAAGCCAAGAGCAATCAAATCGGTCGCACTTGAGACCCTCTGGGCTGATTACAAGTCTAGCTAGTGGGTGTCCCGAAAGTGAGTACGCGCGGAATTTTACGCGGTAAAGC
>NZ_CALEMX010000166.1 GCF_937910335.1 uncultured Gimesia sp.
CTGACAAACGTGTGAAGCTGGGGTGTCCCTGTCAGATTAAGTACTGGCTACTACAAATCATGCCAACCGTGCAAATGTGTTTTCTTGTTATTTTCTGTCTGGCATTATTTTCCAGTTTTGTGGCACTTCTGTCAGGCGCTCAGAAACAACACGAGCCAACCCAGGCGAGGTGGTATATGCATCTCACGGCATGGATTGTGGGAATGGGATCTACAATCTGTTTGCTGGGACTCGTTCCTGCAAGAATCATCTCGTCTGCAGTTCAAACGGGTGTCGTTCGCGGGGTGATCTGGGTCAGCTCGCTCGCACTCCTGTTCGGTTTGTTCTGCCTGCTGCGGAAATGGCTCCGGTTGCCCTGGGCTCAATCCCTGGCACTCTGGACGATCGGCTGTTTGCCATTCGTATTTGGGTTTCACTTATCTGCATCGATTGAATTCCTCGTACATGTCATCGCTACTTTGCCACCGATGATTACGATCCTCGTACTGTTTACCCTCGTTTCGCTCTTCTGGAACCTGTGTCGTATTCTATTGAAGTTCACTCGAAGTTATGAACTTTCTCGAGGACGGAAGCTCCTCATCTGCATGGTGTTTCTAATCTTCGGCTTGTTGTCTGATCTTGCTGTTTCCACTTTGGTTATCGACATGCCTGATTTTATTGTCAAGCAAACCTGGATCAGCCCGGCAGTCTGGAATGAAGCCAGAATATTGAACATCACTCCGCAGGAAATACAAAATGAAATACAAGCAAAAAGAGCAGACTGGTTCTGGGCGTTGATGCAGTGGCACACACACTTTGGACCATTGATTGCTCCCTTCGTGGCTGTGGGAATATTACTTTTCTGGCAGACCATAAGACGAACGCGTGCTCTGCCTGGTGGTATCCGTGAAATGCTGCGTCCCTGGAAATACATACGCCAAGACAGCAAGCTTGTTGCCAAATCATGTTTTGTGTCATCGATGATCTTCCTGCTCATTTATCTGTCTGTCTATCCCAGTATTGCCACAACCATGGAGGTGAAATATCACTCTGATTATGAAAATCTCGTCGACCTGACGAAAATCCAGAATGAATTCACGAAGTTGACGGCTGAGGTCAAATCTGATGAATCATTGATGGACCAGCTGAGAGCCGATGTAACAGAAAGTAATCGAAGAATCGCAGAGCAGAAAAAAATGAGGAATTAGAAGCTCAGACGGAATCCATTTCAAAATCAGAATCACCCACCTCCCTCTCACTCCATTCGACACATCGGGTAAAATTCGCTGCGCTGTTTTTTCAAGAGCGTCTCGGATGATTCCTGACATTCGTATCAATTCATTTCACCGAAGTTCTAAAATCGTTTTCTGGTTACTTATTTTTCGCTGGCCGCAACGACGGGTGATTGCTGAATGTGTTCCAGTATCGTTGGAATTGGTGCCTGGTCTGTGGAACTGGGAGGCCGCAATCCTTTCGGTCCATAAACGAAAATTACTAAACGCCCTTTGCGAAGGCCACGGTCACCCCACGCATGGTTAAGTCGACGAGCTTCGTCCGCGTTGCCACAGCAAAATGCACTAACAGAGCAGATAGGATCGATTTTTCCCAGTACGAATAGGTTCATATAGATTCGGTGAAGAGATGCGACGACGGAATCCAGTTCCGGGACATCAGGTAATCCACACCCCTTCGCAGAGTGCCGATGAAATTTTTCATCTTCATACGTCATAGGAGATGCAAATCCGTTGTCGTACCGCATGAGATACCAGCCTTCAGGAAGTCGTTCTTCCGGCACCGTGATGATGGCTGACTCGGTTTCATACTTTTGAATGAGCGCCAGTTGTGATGGACTCGGATTGAACACTCGCTTCCGTGGCGGAAGGACTTCCGGTGGATCGACTTTTGTGATGACTTTTGATCTGGTTACTGTTGCCCAGATCACGTTTGTGGTCAAACCTGCTCCAACAACGACTATGAGACTGCTCAACGCCAGGAACAGTAGCCACATGTGTCGCGACACGACTTGCCTGACTTTGACAACACGACGAAACAATAAAAGACTGAAGATGAATCCCAGGCTAGCCGCCAATACAAGCTGTGATGGGAGCCCTTTCGGTGGTGTTGGAGGTTTGAATGCTTCTGGAACCTCAACTCTGACACGCGTACCATCCTGTGTATAACGAAATACTTCAGGTTCAGTTCGAATGGGTCGCTCGGATATGATCATTGACTTCAGCATCACAATCGATAGAAATCCAACAATCATCAGCATCAGCGAGCCAATCAGGGCGTTATGGTATCGGGGTGCAACCGGCTGCGTGTTGGCAACCTCCTGTTTGGACATAATGTTGTTGAATGAAACATCGTCACTATTCCGTTTTCGCCAACGTTCAATGAACTCCCAAATTGCCATGCCAGCACAGACCAGGAACCAGGACCAAAATAGAATGGCTCCTCTAGAAGTACTAAAAATCTCGTCGCTTGGTGCACTCGATAACCACGTTGCGGCAATCGTGATAAAAAATGAGGCCCCGACAATCAATTCCCATGAGAACCACTGGGGCACCTGTTTAGACAAGGGGTCTACATTGGTTGGAGACTGTTTACGCAGAGTCCAAATGCGCCAGGCAAGTCGAATGGCGAGTACAAGAAAGAACATTGCCATCAAACCAAATGCCAGGACGTAACCGGGATGTATCATCATTCTAGCCAGGTTTTCATAAGCTAAAAGACTAAAAGTAAACCCGACATACAACCAGACAAACAGACGTTGTTTCCAGTCAGCAGGAGGAATTGTCCATGTCCAGCGTCGGAAGGGGTAAGTCGGATGCGCGACAAAATCGCGTCCGAAAGCTTGAGCACGAAGTAGTTCTCGAAACCAGGCCGGGGGTCGCATGTATAACACCAATCCCATGACCACGAACAGAACCAGCCCCCAACCATTCACTAACAGAAAGAACAGCAGGTTACTGAGAACTGCTCCCAGTGTTAATAAAAACGGAACCAGGGCACTTGATGTCGACTTTGCAACCGACACGCCCACTCCACCCAGTCCGATTTTCGCCAGCGATCCCGTGAGTGAGGACGATGCGGCTTGTGCTGAACATTCCCCAAAGAATGATGTCACCGCTGCGATAGTCGTCATCACACCAAAACTACGGAGTCGTTTACGGAGCTGTTCGACGCCGCGTTGCAGCCGACGCGACATCGTCGCTTGATTCACTCCCAGTTGATCTGCCACCTGCTGCTGCGAC
The DNA here is from genome assembly GCF_937910335.1 of uncultured Gimesia sp. GTDB lineage: Bacteria > Planctomycetota > Planctomycetia > Planctomycetales > Planctomycetaceae > Gimesia. The sequence goes on from NZ_CALEMX010000166.1 coordinate 3,234, forward strand.
TGCCCTTGCAGGTAGTGTAAGACAATGGGCAGCCGCAGTTCCTCGCTTAGCCCATTGAGAGCCCGGTCAATAAACGGTTGCAGTTCATTCCACTCGGACGATTCAGTAACTACGGTATCATCATTGGCGACGGCTTGTTCGCGATGAATTCTCCGCTTGCGTGACCGTACAACGTTCAGGGATCGGCTGGTGGCTGATGCGTGTAGCCAACCCGCGATATTCTCGCGCACCGTGCGTGCTTTGCGGGCCAGCTCTAAGAAACATTCCTGGCACAGATCTTCAGCCATATGCTGATCGCCGGTCACACGCAAACCGATACGGTAAACCATTCCGGCATACCGGTCAATGAGTTCGCGGAATGCTGCTGGATCGCCGTCCTGACTGTATCGATGAAGTAGCACTTCGTCCGAAGTCATTCACTGTCTCCTCAGGTAAGTCTTCTGTAGTAAGCTCCTCATAATATAAGACACCGCCAACCGCGAGAATATGCAGTAAGATCAGTTCGAAGTTAGAAAAAGATGAATGCCTTTGATTCGGCTGTTTCAGTATCGCATGGAAAGGGGGCCAGGATCTCCTCTGACGTATTAAGTATTTAATCACTGCCTGCATGGTCATCACATTTTCAATTCGTCGAATTTCTATCTCTCTTTGATTGAAACACATCGGGTAAGATTGCTTCTCGTATTTTTTCTGATTCGTTGTTTTTACAGGATGTGAAACATGGTTCTGTGGTTTGTATTGATGCTTTGTTTTCGGATGTTGAATGATCATCGCGAAGGGCATGGTGCTGTCAAGTTCTTTTTGTTGCGGAAAATGTGGTTAATCGCTGTCGATACGCGTTCGAACAGTGGGTTCAAACGCGGGGAAGCGTGTTCAAACGCGTCGATACGATACGAGACAATGGGAACCGGTGACGGATTGACAGGTGAAGATTTCCAAAACAAAGGGACTTTTATAGTAGTGAAATCATCAGTGTTCTTAAAAAGCAGTGCTCAAAAAACGCATCTCGCGCGCGACGCATTAAACCGCATAGTGGGATTTTCCACGACGGAGTCAAGTGCAATCTATCTACCTGAAAGTAAAGGCTTTAATGATGATGTGGAGAAACGCCGCGCGATGTTTATTGGGCTTGGTTTCGAAGACGAGAATATTATTTCTGGTAGTTGATTGACATAAATGTAGCTTTGGCTACAATTGTGTGAAATGTAGCCGATGCTACATTTTTACAAGCCGACTCAATCCCACCTGAAGTTGAAAGACTGCTGTGATGAATCAACCTGTTTTCTCAAAGAGACGTTCTGGTTTTACGCTGATCGAATTACTGGTTGTGATTGCGATTATCGCGACGTTGATTGCTCTTTTACTGCCGGCGGTTCAACAGGCGCGTGAAGCGGCGCGGCGGAGTCAGTGTAAGAACCATTTGAAACAACTTGGTCTGGCGCTGCATAATTATCACGAAACCCATTCTGCATTTCCGGCGGGTTATTTTTCTTATGCTACCAGTAATGGTGCGGGGCCTGGCTGGGCAAATATTGATCCGGATACCTGGGATGCGGCTCCTGGTTGGTCGTGGAGTGCGATGTTGCTGCCTTATCTGGATCAGGCAAACGTCTATAATGCTTTGAATGTTAACAGCGCCTGCTGGGACGGAGGTCATGCCGGTATTGTGCAAGCAAAAATTCCCGTCTTTCTTTGTCCGACCTCATCCGGTGGAGACGAACCTTTTGTGTTACAAGACGCAACGGGCGGTCCGCTTTTAATGGGTGGATCTCAAGTTCGCTTCGGTCGTTCGCATTATGTGGCCAGTCATGGTCAGGAATCCTGCTGGGGGGAATGTGGTTCGAGTACCACGGGTTCTATTTTTACTGATATCTACACGAAGGCAACAACCACGGTGACCATTAACGGTGATGCATCGCGCGTGGCGGACGGGCCTTTTTTCCGAAACTCCCGCACAAAGATGCGGGACATCACCGATGGAACATCCAATACGGTATTTCTGGGAGAACATTCCTCGAAACTGAGTGACAAAACCTGGGTGGGCGTTGTGCCTGGCGCGTTTACGCATCCGCGTTTTTCCACTCCGGAAAATGGTCCTGACGCCGCGGCTACTTTGACTCTGGTGCATGCGGGCCCCTCGGGAGGAGAGCTTGATATTACCGGTTTCCCGATTATACATCCGACGAATTTTCCTACATTTCATGTGGGGCAGATGTTTTCCGAGCATACGGGAGGGGGGCACGTTTGCATGGGCGATGGTTCCGTGCGATTCGTCTCTGAAAATATCGACTTGCTGATCTGGGCAGAGCTGGCGAGTATTGGCGAAGGTGAAGTGATAGGAGAATTTTAAGATGCGTGATTCGATGTTACAAAAATGTTTCTGTTGCCTGTTGCTGATAGTCATTGCGCTTCAATTGAACGCTTGCGGCTATCCTGAGGTTTCTCCCAAAACATATGAAATTTCGAAAGCCCTGTATTCCGTTTGTAATCTGAAGAGTGAAGAACGGTTACAGGTGGTGAAAGCATTAATACAGAGTTCACTTGAGAAGAAAGAAATCAACAAGAATGAAGCGGATATGTTGAATGAAATTGTCGCGCAGGCGCAAGCCAATGAGTGGGAAGAGGCGATGTTAGAATCGCGGAACCTAATGGAAGATCAGATTGGTAGATGACTCTGATTCCCTTTTCAATTCAACGTAGTTCGGGATCCTGTTGTCAATCATAGAATTTCCATTCATCGAACTGATAAAATCGAATGAGCTTATAGCGTTGGGTACGCACTCCAAAATGTTTGTCGACCATGTGCACGCTGGGGTATTCGAAATCGTGATAATAGAGCGAGTCACGCCATTTGATTTTTCCCCTTTCAAAAGAGGGACCAGTGACTGGCCCTGCATATCAGCGGGGATTTTGGCGCCGGTTTTGGTCACGCCGGGCCATTTGACGACCAGCGGTATCTTGAATGATTCTTCATAATGTTGGATCAGAGCTGAGGTTTGATTTGTTTAAGAAGATAAGAAAAGTGATTTACAGCGGTAGTCATATTTGTCCCTATCAGGGTACAGGAAAACCATCAATTACAATGATCAAAGCGCCTGTGAACAGAATAGAAAATCCATTCATCACGATCGAAAAAATGGTCCATAACAAGAAATGCGATAGTCTCATAAACCAACTCGAATCTCCCAAAAATCCTAGGTAAAACAAACAGAAAACAGCAACACTGATAGCTGAAATGCACAAATAGTAAATTGTAAATGTTTCCAAATTGAACATGGAAAACATGCTGACATAATCAGCACTAAAAAAGACGATAAACATACTTATAGAATAGAGTACGCAAGGCGTGAGACTAGCTCCCAGCAGTACCAGATAATTTTTGCGGTCTAGACTTCGGTTATCACTCTCGCTCATTTTCAATCTCTTTAGTCTAATTCTTTTTGCGTGATTTCATGAGACTTACCACGCTGGTCGGTCAGAAAGCTGCTATCTCTGCAGTTTCGGGTTAGGGCTGTGAAACCGTCTTTCCATTTATTAGTTTGAGGGCTATGACCAGACGCTCCTGACTCGAAGCCTCACAGGCAAAGAGTACAGCTAAGCACCAAATTATTGTATTTGTCTCGCCGGGTCTGAAAAACTGTTCGACAAGTAAAGATACAATTAGTACTCCCAACATATAGTAATATCGTTTAATACATTTTTTCAATTGCTGAATATATTGATCCAATGTTTGTTCCTGTGACATGCTCGAGTCTCCTTATTTGGTTTAGTAACAATTGGTTCACCAAAACAGCAATGAATTCGCGGCTGCTTCTCGAATGTCATCTGGTAATTCTGATGCCGTTAGATACATTAAGAAAAATCGAATCACATTGGTTTGCTGGTCTGTGAGAAGCGACTTCATGGTTTGATAACGTTCAAGATATTCCTGTCCCTGCTTGGTGCGAAACCCCATTTGTTGATACATGTCATTGATTTGTTGATCAAGTTGATCAACGGCGGGAGCTAATATTTCGGGCAAAAATACGTCTTCTTCAATGACACGATTGATTGAAGATTGAAGCAGTTCCAGTGCAGTATAACTTTCAAATGTACCCGTTCTGGATAAAAGCTGAATTGTTTTGTCGGGGATAAACTCACATTGATCAGGGCCGACGAGAATGATTTTCATCAGCGCG
>NZ_CALEMX010000167.1 GCF_937910335.1 uncultured Gimesia sp.
TTTCGCTCAGATGGCGAAGTTGGCTGAATTTTTCTCGATCCAGAAGGGACTTCCCGTTGTCGCTGAGTCACTTCTTTATGTGGGGCTTCAGTTAAAAACAAAGGACGTTTCCCCTGGAACATGCAGGCTAATGCCGCCGCGATCTGGATTTCAGAATGATTTGTTTCCAACTGGTACTCACTCAGTAACTTCTGGAAAAGTTCGAAATCAGGTCCTTTCATTGTTTTAGTGATCGATTCTTTGAAACGCTCTTTACGGCGTTCATTAATCTTGCTGATGGAAGGTAGTTCCATCCGTTCAATTCTATGTTTGATGGACCGTTCAATATTTTGAAGTGATCGAGTTTCACGAGGAGAAACAAAAGTAATTGCTTCACCCGTTCTCCCTGCGCGACCGGTACGACCGATGCGATGGACATAGGCCTCTGAATCGCCGGGTAAATCATAGTTGATGACGTGACTGATTCGATTTACATCCAATCCTCGTGCAGCGACATCGGTGGCAATCACGATGTTGACATGTCCAGCCTTGAGTCGCCCCACGGTTCGCTCGCGTTGTTTCTGTGGAATATCACCATTTAATGGTGCGGCCAGAAAACCACGTGATTCCAGTTTTTCAGAAAGCTCTGTAGTAATCGTCTTGGTTCGGACAAAAATAAGTACGCCATCGGTCTCTTCTGCTTCCAGGATGCGAGTCAGTGCATCCAGTTTATGATGACCTTTTGCCAGCCAGTGTCTTTGGCGAATGGTGTCAGCTGTGCGAGTCTTATCTTTGATTGTAATTTCTTCTGGCGAATTGAGATAATTTCCAGCAATTCGACGGATGGCTTGCGGCATTGTGGCGGAAAACAGAGTGGTTTGATGGTTATCCGGTGTTTGTTCCAGAATCCATTCCACGTCATCAATGAAACCCATTCGCAGCATTTCGTCTGCTTCATCCAGCACCAGGCAATTGAGAGCATCCAGTTTCAATGTTCCGCGACGCATGTGGTCCATCACCCGACCAGGGGTTCCTACGACCACTTGTACCCCACGTTTTAAGGGCTGTAGCTGGCTCTTGAAATCTGCACCTCCGTAAATCGGTAAGACCTGTAGTCCCTTCAGCTTTGCACCATATTTTTTAAACGACTCGGCAACCTGAATCGCCAGCTCTCTCGTCGGGGCTAGTACTAAAATCTGGGGAGCCTTGAGTTCCAGATTGATTTTCGAGAGTAAAGGCAGCGCAAATGCTGCTGTTTTTCCTGTGCCGGTCTGGGCTTGTCCTACCAGGTCTTTTCCTTCCAGTAAAAGAGGGATCGTCTGTGACTGGATCGGAGTCGGGGTTTGATATCCCAGCTCTTCCAGTGAATCCAATACGGGCTGGCAGAGTGCTAAATCCGTAAATTTAGCCTGTGATGAGACTTCCGTTAACATGCATCAACCTTTAGACGAACATTCAGCCTGGAGACTGAGTGTAATCGTCGCGTAAAAAAAGAAATTGGGTCGTGTAATGAAAGAAATAGGTGAGAGTCGATTATTCCGGACTCAGGGGGTTGTTTTCAGGTTACTTCCTGAAAACAGCTCTCCTCGAAGCTCTGCCTCGTATCACCCAGCTGCTACTTTCAATAGCGGAACACCGGTAAGGGAGTTCGGCAAAAGTAGCCAAAACAACACGAAAAGATCAGCAAACAGCGAAATCTTTTATAAAGAGATTCTGGAGATCAGTCAAAATTTTTGCCAGGCGTTCTTTCTTGTACCTGCCATTTTGACTACTCAACAGCCGATGATTCTATCATCGCGCTGGTTTAAATGCACGCTCTGTTACAAGAAATTCGAAGAATATGTGGTATCTCAGCCGGTTCCGCAGAAAAACCTGATAAAACCCTTCAACTCGCTTAAGGCAGATTCCAGATTTGTTCTACAATGAAATATGTCCTGATTTCGAATAATACCATTAGCTGGAGCCTAGTTATGGATTCACCGGAGATAAATTCTGAAAACAACTCGCAGCCTGAGAATAATCCAGAACAATCTTTACTCTGGCTTGAAGAAATCGAAGGCGAAAAAGCATTAGACTGGGTGAAACAGCAAAATTCCAACACTTTGAAAGCGCTGACAGGCGATCCTCTGTATAAACAGTATCAGCAGGAAGCGCTGCAAATTCTAACTGCTTCAGATCGGATTACCTATGGAACCCTGCGCGGAGACTTTGTCTATAACTTTTGGCGAGATAAGGATCATGTACGGGGTCTTTGGCGTCGTTCGAGTTTGACTCAATTCAGAAAACAGCAGCATGAATGGGAAACATTGCTGGACATCGACAAACTGGCAAAAGAAGAAAGCGAAAACTGGATCTATAAAGGCGTGGATTGTCTTGGCCCTGATTATGCCCGCTGCATTCTCGAACTTGCACCCGGTGGAACGGATACCGCCGTCTATCGCGAATATGATCTTGAGTCCAAAACATTTGTCAAAAAAGGTTTTGAAGTTCCACTCGCAAAAACAAATCTTTGCTGGGAAAACCGGGATCAGTTATTGATCGCCACCGATTGGGGTGAGGGTAGTTTGAATACTTCCGGCTATGCCCGAATACTCAAACGTTGGAAACGTGGGACGCCCCTTTCCGCTGCTGAGACGCTACTGGAAACGGGACCGGAAGAGACGTTCGTTTATCCCATCAACATCGAGCATAACAATGGTCAAACCTGTTTTGTCCTTCGAGGACATGACTTTTATCATTTCAGCTTCTACCTCATTACTGATTCTGGTGTATTGAAACAGCTGCCTCTTCCTCAGAAATGTAGTTTGTCTGGATTATTTCAAGATCAATTACTAGTTGAATTGAAACAGGACTGGCGAGGCTTTACGGCAGGTAGTCTCATTAGTTTTTCATTGACGAATTTTCGAAAGACGGGAATGATCAATGATCTTCTTCCCGTTTTTGATCCGGGACTGACAGGCACCATTTCGCAAGTAAGGTATGCCAGAGATGCAGTCTATCTTACATGTCTCGAGCATGTTTCCAGTCAGATTCGAGAATTTACGTTTCAGGAAAACAAATGGAACGGAAATTTGATTCCCTGGGGAGGCGATGATGTCATCTCAATCAGTTCTTCTGATAAAAACAGCAATCACCTGCTGCTTTCCCGCGATGGATTTCTACAACCAAGTAGCCTGTATTATGTGAATTTTCAAGAGGGAGTAGAAGAGACAGTCCAATCAACTCCAGCACGCTTTGATACCAGCGGACTCAAAGTTGAGAAAAGTTTTGCGATCAGCAAGGACGGCACGGATATTCCTTATTTCATAGTTTATCAAAAAGACCTTAAGCTCGATCATTCCACACCCGTTCTGCAGTATGGATATGGTGGATTTGAAATATCGATATTACCTCATTATAGCGCTCTTATGGGAAAGCTCTGGCTGGAAAAAGGTGGCGCTTATGTGCTTGCCAATATACGTGGAGGGGGCGAATATGGGCCCCGTTGGCATGATGCGGCTTTGTTTGAAAATCGGCAACGTGCTTACGATGATTTTTTCGCTGTTGCCGAAGCTGTCCAGAGTAGGGGGTTTAGTTCTCCGAAACATTATGGAGCAATGGGGCGCAGTAATGGCGGTCTATTAATGGGAGTGGCGTTGACGCAACGACCGGATCTGTTCAATGCCATTGTGTGTGGCGTTCCATTACTGGATATGAAACGATTTAATAAGCTGCTCGCTGGTGCCAGCTGGATGGCGGAATATGGAAACCCTGATCTTCCCGAACAATGGTCCTATCTCAAAAAGTACTCTCCCCTGCAGAATTTGAAGTCAGGGCAGGACTACCCTAAGGTCTATTTCTTTACTTCTACCAAAGATGATCGTGTCCATCCGGGACATGCTCGAAAAATGGCAGCCAGAATGGAACAGATGGGTTATGAGTTTTATTATTATGAAAATATCGAAGGCGGACACAAAGGAAATGCAAACCAGGAGCAGGAAGCGATGTTGAGTTCGTTGGAATATCTGTACTTAATGCAACAGCTCTCGAAAAAATCGTAATACAATCATTGCTTACCGTGTTTTCTCACTCTTGATTGACACGCGGTTCCTGAAATGTTCAGATAAAGCCAGAGAGAGTATCAATATCCTGCCACAGTTCATTCAAGAAAGATCCTGGTCTCAAAATCCAAGATAGCAAAAGAATATTTTTATGTATCATCAACCGTTTATCAATTTGATTGTGGCCTGTGTTTTCAGTTTTTTATTCCTGGCTCAGGTCTCTGCCAGTGAAAAACAGACTCGTCAACAACCGAATATCCTGCTGATTACAGCTGACAATCTGGGATACGGCGACTTAGGTTGTTATGGCAATCCAAATATGAAAACCCCTCAGCTTGACCAGCTTGCAAAACAGGGGGTAAGGCTCACTGATTTTTATACCGCATCTCCCACTTGCACCGTTTCCAGGGCGACGTTGTTAACTGGCCGATATCCCCAGAGAATTGGTTTAAATCATCAATTGAACGCTGTGGAAAATTATGGAGATGGCTTACGAAAAAGTGAACGACTGATTCCACAGTATCTGAAGCAGCAGGGATACCGCACTGCCTGCTTTGGAAAATGGAATATCGGTTTTTCACCAGGAAGCCGTCCAACAGAACGCGGTTTTGATGAATTTTTCGGATTCGCTGCGGGCAATATTGATTATTACTATCACTTTTACGCGGGTCGCCATGATTTGTGGCGTGGCTTAAAAGAGGTGTTCGTGAAAGGGTATTCGACCGATTTATTTGCTGACGAAGCTTGTCAATTCATCGAAGCGAATCAACAACATCCCTTTTTCATCTATCTACCTTTCAACGCACCGCATTTTCCAGGAAAGAGAAATAAACAACCAGGGCAAACTAATGAGTGGCAGGCACCGGACAGCGCTTTCGAAGCGTATGGCATTTCTCCACAAACCAAAGATCCTCAGAAACGTTATCGGGCGGTTGTTACTGCACTGGATACCGCCATTGGTCGGGTTCTGAAGAAATTGGATGAGAGTGGATTGAGCGAGAATACAATCGTTATCTGGTATTCGGACAATGGGGCTTTCATGCTGAAGGATCGTGGATTGGAAGTGGCCAGTAACAAACCCCTGCGTGAGGGAGGGGTCACTTTGTGGGAAGGGGGAATTCGTGTTCCTGCGATTGTACGATTTCCTGGTCATATCAAAGCGGGGACTGTGAATGGCAGTCAAATCATCAGCCTTGATATTTTGCCTACCCTGGTTTCACTGGCGGGAGGAAATCTTCCACAAGACCGAATTCTGGATGGGCAGAATATTCTCCCGGTTCTCAAAGCACCAGAAACATCAAAGCCAAGGTCATTCTTTTTTCAGTATAGAAAATATAGCGCTGTGCGAAAAGGGAAATATAAATTACTTCGCACAAAGCACGATCAACCATACATGCTGTTCGATCTGAAACAGGATCTGGGCGAATCAACAGATCTGGCTGCCAAACACCCTGAAATTACCAGGCAATTAAAGCAGGCGTATGAATCCTGGATAGATGATACTAACTCGAAATAATTCAGAGGACTGTTAAAGAGAGAAGTTGAAAGAAGTCACTGACTAAATTAGTGGCTCATCGTTATTTTCGATGTCATTATTCAATGATTCTTCAAACAACTCTTGTCGGTCGGAAAAGTTTTCTTCCAGATTGTGCCAGTAAGCAACTTCTTCCTCGCCAGATTTCCAGCAGAGATAAATTTCCTGGCCTCCTCGCAGGGAAGGAAAGTTCACGACGCCTAGAGCAGGGTCTTCCAATTCGACGCCCAGTTCAATGAGTTCGGTTACGTATCCTTTGAGTTGCTCCATATCGTTTTCGATATCGACTTCAGCCTGGAGAAGTTCTTCGCTGTATGCCGACTCTTCATCTCGAGCGGAAGCACCGGGTAGTTGCTTAATTTCTGTAATTCGTTCCTGGCGGTCATGCAGATTCTGATAAAGGGCAACGATGTCTTTGACAATCGCCTGCACGAGTGGTAAACGAAGATTGGCCTCTTCTGTTGTGAAAATCAGCTTTCTTTGCGCTTCAGCATTCATGGTGAGACCTTTATTTCTTAATGCCAGCAATGAAATCAAATAAGTAGCGACATTACTTCTTTTGATTTCTACTGTTTTCGATTGTCATTGTCCTGAAGAATTATAAGAGGATACCCAGATTCGGCAAGTCAACACCGATGATGAGACTCACATTTTCTGATTCCCCGACAGAAATCCTGTTTATTTATTCTCCAGTTATATTACTACTAAACTCGATGAGATGTTTGAGTTTCTCTAATACTTTACCTTCATCAATCAGTGAAGAGACATTTTGAACAGATTGCTCCAGATTTGTAGTTTTTTCCGCTGCCAATAAGGCAGCCGAGGCGTTGGCTACCACCATATCCCGAGCAGGTCCCTGTTCACCCTGAAAGATTTCTAGAATTACTTGAGCGCTTTGCTCTGAGGATTTGACGACCAATTGACTTACGTCACATTCTGATAATCCGAAATCAGCGGCAGTCCATTCAAAATAACGCAATTCCGAACCTTTTACTTCATAAACCGATGTTTTTCCCCAGAGGCTAATCTCGTCCAGTTCTCCATTGCCACAGACGACCAATGCATGTTTTCGACCTAATTTTAATAACGCTTGAGCAATTTTTTCAGCGGCCTGTACAGAATTAGCCCCTAAAAGCTGATACTCCGCACTGGCTGGATTCGTTAAAGGCCCCAGGTAATTGAATATGGTGCGAATTCCCAATTCACGGCGAACAGGAGCAACATATTTCATTGCAGAGTGCAACAGAGGAGCAAAGCAGAACCCGATCCCGGTTTTTTCCAGACATTGCCCGATTTGTTCCGGTGTTAAGTCCAACCGGACTCCTAAAGCTTCGAGAACGTCCGAGGAACCGCTGGAACTGGAAACACTTCGATTTCCATGTTTGGCGACTGGGATTCCGGCAGCCGCCGCTACGATCGCCACGGCGGTGCTGATATTAAACGTATGAAGTTGATCGCCTCCCGTCCCACACGTGTCCAGGAGACCGGTTGTCTTCGTGGGAATCGCCAGAGCCCGTTCGTGCATCGCTCTGGCTGCACCGACCAGTTCATCGGAAGTTTCCCCTTTCATCCGCAATGCGGTCAGTAACGCCGCGATCTGTACTTCGCTGCATTCACCGCGCATGATGGACGCAATCGCCTCATACGCGGCTTCACACTCCAGGCTTTCACCTTGAAGTAATCGATCAATGGTACTGCTGAGAACTGTTGCCATATGTGTGAATCCGAAATTTCAAAAGTCGTATATTCTAATTGAGAGCGAAATTATATCAGGTTGTTAAAAAAGAATCAGCCAAAGTCTCTTTGAATGCGAGAAGTTAATTTTAATTATACACTGACCCGTTCTGGATTTCCGGACTTGAATCAATGGGAATATAGCCGTCATACTTGTTGGTGCCGGAATGAAATTGGTACAATTTCATTCGACGGAAGTCCTACCACTACCAGATGGCCCTCATAAAATCGGCGGGTCATGTTAATTGCATCGATCAGTCTCAGGAGATTCCCATGCAGCGAAGCCGTTTTCTATTCTGCCTCATGTTCCTTTTCAGTTCGCTGACGGTACTTCAGGCGAATGACGTTGAGCAAGATATTGCAAAAATCAAACAGGTTCAAAAAGAAGGTCAGGGAAATCTCACCGCATCCAAAGCCGTGCAGCAACTATCTCAGTCAGACGCCTCAGCGTTGATTCCGATTTTGTCCAGCTTTGAGGGAGCCAATCCGCTGGCTCTCAATTGGCTACGTGGTGCATTTGAAGCAATTGCTGCCAAGGCAATTCAACAAAAAAAACTTCCTGTTAAGAAGTTGGAAGAATTTATTCTGGATACTTCCAGGAATCCGCGGGCAAGACGGTTGGCCTATGAAACTTTGATTAAAGTTGATCCAGCTGCAGCTGACCGAATTATTCCCGGCATGATTAATGACGCGAGTGTTACTCTACGTCGTGACGCTGTTCAGCGATTGATCAATGAAGCAAAAAAACTGGAAAAGGCAGATAAAAAAGATCAGGCAAAGAAAGTATATCAGCAGGCACTTTCTGGTGCGACTGATTCTGATCAGGTCAAAAACATTGTCAAACCCTTAAGGAGTCTGGGAGAGAAAATCGACTTACAAAAACATTTCGGTTTCCTGTCTGAATGGATGATCGTTGGCCCCTTCGATAATCGCGAGAAAAAAGGGTACGATACCGTCTATGCCCCCGAAGAAAAACTCGATTTCGCTGCAGCGCTGGAAGGCAAAGAAGGTAAAGTTAACTGGAAATCCGTTAATACGAAAGATGACTACGGAATCTTTGATGTCGCGAAATCAATCTCTCCCTATAAGGGAGCCGTCATGTACTGCGCTGCCGACTTCCATAGTCCTCAGAAACAATCTTTGGAAATCCGACTGGGTACTCCGAACGCCTGGAAAATCTGGGTAAATGGTAAACTTCTGTTTGCACGTAATGAATATCATCGCGGGATGGTATTAGATCAGTATAGCGTGCCTGTAACGGTTCAACCCGGCAAGAATGTGATTCTTCTCAAACTTTGTCAGAACGAGCAAGACGACAGTTGGGCGCAACGCTATCAATTTCAACTCCGTATTGCCCGTCCCTCGGGTACCGGAGTACGTTCGCAAAAACCAGAGGCAACGACTCAGCTCTCTCCCTGAAATTAGATAAATAGCTCTTTAATTGTTAATACGCTTCTTCCCTGAAATGGATGAACTTATGAAAAACGAATTTCTCAAATTAGTGCTGCCCCTGATCGCGGTCTGTTTATGTTGCGGCGCTGACTGGCCGCAATTTCGGGGCCCACTGACGAATAATGTTGCGACTTCAGAAACGCCTCCTTCGAAAGTCGATCAGGAAAACATTGCCTGGTCAGCAGATTTAGAGGGGCGCGGCGCGTCTGGTCCGATTGTCGTGGGTGATAAAGTTTTTATTACCAGTACGACAGGTTTCAAACAGGACCAACTGCATGTGCACTGCTTTGATGTCAATACGGGCAAACGTCTTTGGGAAAGACAGTTCTGGGCGACTGGTCGCACCCAATGCCATAATAAAATGAGTGTTGCCACTTCAACACCTGCCAGCGATGGCGAGCGGGTATTCGCGACATTTTCCAGTAATGATGTTATCTGTTTGGATCTGGATGGAAATCTGCTTTGGATACGAGGTTTATCGCACGATTTTCCCAATGCCAGCAATAGTCTGGGCATGGCATCCTCTCCAATCGTTGTAGGCGAAACTTTAATTGTTCCTGTCGAAAATGATGATGATTCTTTTACCACCGGTCTCGACGTTAAAACGGGAATCGCCCGTTGGAAAATTAAACGCCCGCGCGTTGCAAACTGGACATCGCCCGCGATTCTGAAATCTACACCCGAAGCGGAAGCACTGGTGCTGTTGCAGTCAAGCGAAGGCGTCGATGCCATCTATCCCGAAACGGGCGAAACAGCCTGGCAGTATGAACAAGGGGCGGGACGCATTCCTTCGACGACGGTCGGAGAAAATATTTTGTTTGTTCCTTCGAATGGTCTGACAGCGCTCGCACCCGGCACCAGCAGCGATCCCCCTAAAGTGCTCTGGAAGGAACAAAAACTCTCTCCAGCGACTGCGAGTCCATTGGTCTATCAAAAAAAGGTGTTTACGGTGAATCGTGCTGGAGTCTTATCTTGTGGCAATCTGCAGACCGGTGAAATTGTCTGGCGACTACGCCTGAAAGGTCCCTTCAGTGCCACCCCGATAGCCGCCGCGAATCATCTTTATCTGATCAGTGAAAAAGGATTGTTACAGGTCGTTCAATTAAGTGAAGAGAAGGGAGATGTCACCGGAGAAATCGATTTGAAAGAGACGATTCTGGCAACGCCGGCAATCTCTAATAATTCGCTCTTTATTCGTAGTGATAAACATCTCTGGAAAATCTCTTCCAAATAATTTGTCGGCGGTTTTTATGAATCATAAATTGGAAAGGAATCATTTGTGTCACAACTGCTGGCTGTCGGGTTAGGAGGATTCGTAGGCGCCGTAGCGCGATACAGCATTACGGAACTGCTTGCGCGGAAATACCCGGGAAGTTTTCCTGTAGGTACTCTTGTCGTGAATGCCGCAGGTTGTTTGTTGATCGGCATTCTGATGGCCATCGTCACCCACAAGCAGCTTCATTCTTCTATTCGTATACACGAACATGCCAGCCTGTTTCTGATTTCAGGGTTTCTGGGATCATTAACCACATTTTCCACCTTTGGTCATGATACTGTTAGCCTGTTAAGAAATTCTGAACTGAATCATGCTTTTCTCAACATCTCTGGAAACCTGATCGTCGGTCTGATAGCTGTTTGGGTGGGGTGGGCTTCTGTCATATTCTGGCTGGAAAAATGATTTTAATGGCTGACTGATTTCGCTGAAATGTCTCAGACTTGTCTGGACTCATTCCTGTCTATGGAATCAATCAGTTCATCTTAAAAACTAATAATTTCAAATTGTTAAGATATTCTGACTATAACGGTTAAGGTGAAATTGATTTCTGGCCGATATCAAGTTCATAACAGGGGGGATTCTGCCTGACCTTCTCAGGCGGGCAGAATTATTTTTTCAATTTCTAACTCCAGAAATATTGCGGAGTTCCCCTCAAAATGTCTTATTGGCTTCGCTCTCTCCGATTTCTTGCCAGCGCACTTAGTAGTGCCAATTCTCCTCGTCAACTAGCCCTCGGATTCAGTATGGGCATGGTGATTGGCCTGGTTCCCAAAGAAAATTTGACGGCTGTGATTTTATTATTCATTCTGGCAGGTTCAAAAGTGAATCTCTGCTCAGCCTCGCTGGGAACCATACTTTTCTCCTGGCTGGCATTACTGATTGATCCGTTAAGCCATCTAATTGGTCGAAGTGTGCTATTGGCGTCATATTTACG
>NZ_CALEMX010000168.1 GCF_937910335.1 uncultured Gimesia sp.
ACAAACGTGTGAAGTTGGGATACTACTGTCAGGAAAAGTAGTGGCTACTACAGCTAATGACTGTGCCTCTACAATTAGTGTGTGGCGTGGGGAACTCTGTGTTTTCTCCTCACTGGAGCGAGCCAGTGGTGGAAGTCGTCGTGCTTGAGCAGTCAAATATGCCTGTGCCTGAAATCATTGTTGTGGACGATATCGAACCGACACCCGCTCCGCTGGTAGCTGGAAGTGAACCGTTGCGGGCCAAAACCGATGTGATCTCATTGACACCGTCCTCGTTTGGGATGCCAGTCACCGATTCATCCAGTCCGTTACCCATTGAGAAGCCAATAACGGAACAGATTGTGTTGACGCCACTTCCAGAGACCGCCACGACGGACGTCGCACTGCCGGTTCCCACCGTGACTCCTAAAGCCACAAAGCCGACATCAATTATAACGTCGCCATTCTTGCCCGGGTTTGCAAAGTGTTTGGCCGGGTTGGTCATTGTCATTGTGATTGCTGGTTCGCTCCGATTCTTCATCACTGGCCGACGGTTTCGTCGTAGAATTCTTAAATTCCGTGTAGTTGAGATGGGTCGTGTTTTCGACACTCTATCTCTCGTTGTGCAGCGGACATCGTTACAGCGTCGCGTTTGGTTGCTGGAAGCCGACGATTTCAGTGAGCCGATCGCTTTCGGCATTTGGCACTGGACCATCGTCGTACCCAAGGGTATTGAAACGCGGTTGGACCAGAACGAGCTGGAAGCGCTGCTGGCACATGAGTTGGCTCATCTCGTTCGTGGTGACACCTGGTGGTTGCTGTTTGGACGACTATTGTGCTGCTGCCTTCCATTTCAGCCATTGAACTTTGTGGCCCGCGCACGCTGGAAACAGGCGGCCGAGTTTCAATGCGATGACTGGGCTGCCAACCGTACTGGCAACCCGCTGTCGCTGGCGCATTGTTTGACGCGTGTGGCGGAATGGCGATTGGATGTCGCAGACCGTGCGCACGTGCTACCTGCTGGTGGTTCAGATTCGACGCTGTCTCTCAGAGTGGAACGGCTGCTGGCCGACCGTCCCACGGTCGATCCCTGGAAGCGTTCACAACGAAGACAGTTGTTGACGGCTTTTATATTAATCGTTGCGATTGTGCTTTGCTGGCACGGACCACGAACGACGCTATTGGCCAAGTTTGGCGAGCAAAACAACAAGCTGACGTTCGATAAGGCAGCGCTCGATCTTAACGTCAGTTATCTATCAGACGAAATCAATTCCCTCAACGAGGAATTGCAGCAACTGGAAGCGGATTTGCGCAATGTTGAACTCCTGGTGCGGAATAACGAATTACCGTCCGAAGTGCGCACACTCGTCACACACCTGACGTCGCGTCTAGCTAACCTGCGCGTTCACCGTCGTGAACTACTAGCCCGCTCAAATCCTGCTTCTACAGATTTTGTAAAAGTCTCCAACACCGAAACACAACCTTCAACATTGTCCGCCGAATCGAGCCGATGACGAATGGAACAACTCACCTCGAAATTTCGTCTTCTCTATCGAGAAAGGAATCGAACTATGAAACATTACTTACCTGTCACACTGTTGATGCTAACGATAACCAGTGGATTAGCCGTCGCCGCTGATCCTCCTGCGCAGTCGACTCCCGCGACTCCGACTTCGCCCATTGATCCTATTGACCCCGGAACGGACAGCAAAGCGAAGATCACTGGCTCCACCGTAAACCAGAGTGGACCATTTCCAATCATTACAGAGGGAGTCATCAAACCAATACAAGCAGTCGGCGCGAAAACTCCCAAAAACGCTGACCCCGGTTACACGCAAATCGGCAATCAATTCAAGATCAAATTTGACCGTCCGAAAACGGAACTGAGTCTGTATGAAAATTCCCTCTATAGCATCCATTCGGGACGTGCTGATGTCAGTATATTTAACCCCGGGTCTCGTCTGATTCAAATTAAAGTCACCGACCGCAATGGCATCTCATTTATCACCATTGGACCAGGAACTATGACTTTGACGTTTGTAAATGATGAAGGTGCAGAGGTGAAGTATTACACCGTCGAAGTGACCATCCTTGGTGACACCCGACAGCTGCAGTCTCAGTTGGATCAGCTCTATCCGCGGTCATCAATTGAGGCGATCAAAATAGGCGAGAGTGTACTGTTGCGAGGGACCGCTTCGAAGCAGGAGCATATCGCCGAGATCATCGATATCGCCGAGCAGTACTATCCCAAGGCGCTCAACCAATTGAAGGTCGCCGGAGTACCAGTTGGCCAACCGTTACCTGGCCAGCCACAAGTGATACGCGGCTACAAGTCAATGGGATGGACGAATAACACCATCTCTCCCGCCACGCCAATACCCGCTTCTCCCGCGAGCAAGATCAAGAAACAAATTACGGTTCAGGCGACGGTGTTGGAAATCGATTGGAAAAAACTGAAAGAGACGAAACTCGACCTGGCAAACACTCTTCACTCGTTTTCAATCATCCCAAAGCAGAGCGGCGCGGGTCTCTATGTGGTCTTTCCAGAGCAAATGACGGACGGCATTGTTCGTCTCTTAACTGCAACCAAGGCCGTTAAGGTCATCAGCCGACCAGTGATCCGTACGCTAGTTGGTCAACCAGCTGATATTTTCATTGGAGAGAAGACCCCACTCGCAGAGAAAAAAGAAATTCAGAATGGAAAGCAAGTTCTTGAGACTGGTTACCACAATATTGGTACGGCTCTTAAATTAACACCAGAACCAGCTTCTCATGGGGGCATGAAACTGTCAGTCCTTGTTGAACACAAGCGACGAGCAAACGATTCTATTGCCAATACTCCCGAGGGACATGAAACAGCAAACATTTATTCACACATATTCGATACTGCAGTCGAGTTGAAGGTGGGACAGGCGACCATCCTCAGTGAACCCGCTCCGG
Organism: uncultured Gimesia sp.; assembly: GCF_937910335.1. Taxonomy (GTDB): domain Bacteria; phylum Planctomycetota; class Planctomycetia; order Planctomycetales; family Planctomycetaceae; genus Gimesia. The sequence goes on from NZ_CALEMX010000168.1 coordinate 2,920, forward strand.
TCTCCACCAATAAGAAAAATCCATCCGCCGACAAAGGATTGATGGTCATCCTCTCTACGCCAGAGATTGGAATGACAGCTAAGAACGTCGTATGGATTCCGGAAACGACCGTCAAATGGATCCCGGGGCAAAACAGATTTGCAAATGTGATTCGCATGGTACCGAAAACAATTCTCACAAAGGCCGGTGATAAACATGGAATCCGCTCCGATTGGATCAGTCAAAATTCTCCCGGCGTGCCTCAGCCAAATCGAACACCGAATTATGCTGATCCTACTCCTGCCACTCAGCCTGAGCCACAGGACTTGCGGCAATCCGTTCGCGCACTTCGCAGCGATGTGCGGGCATTGAGAAATGACGTCAAGAAATTGCTTACATTGCTGGAAGACCAAACATCGGCTGTGCCATCAGCTAAACCAACGGTGGGCGCCATTCATCGACGCATCAAGAAGTCGAAGACCGACTTATTGGTATTTCACGCGTCCTGGAGTAGTCCATGCCAAAAGATGGAGTCGTTACTCGACGATCAGGCTAATCGAGGTTATTCCATCCGCCGGCTGGACATCAACAGGTATCCAGAACTCGCCAAAGAATTTGGTGTGACATCGGTACCGACAATTGTTGCGTTTGCAAATGGAAAAGAAGACGAACGATGGGTTGGCATAATCGGGAAGGATGCATTGACAAGAATCGTTGACAAGTATGCGCCGCGCCGGACTGCGACCTGGAAAGGCAGCCGCCAATTGTCTGAGACACCGGCTGAACACAAAATCCATGAAGCTCTGAAGAAGGAGGGGTCACTGGAGCTGGATCAGATACCATTACACGAGGCGATTCGCCAGATCTCGAAAAAGTATGACCTCAATATCGTCCTCGACCCGCGCGGATTGGAAGAAGAAGGCTTGGAAGGAACGGCTCCCGTCACCATCCACGCCGACGGCATCACACTAACTAGTGCTCTCAAATTGATATTAGAACCACTGCGGCTCGCGTATCAGGTCCGGGATGAGGTGCTCGTCATCACCAGCAGGATACGGGCAAGGGGAAAGCTGGTCGTCAGCACTTATTCAGTGGCAGATTTAGTGATTCCCATTCCTGCTACTGGTCCGATTCCAATTAACGAGGACGCATCAAATCAAAGTAAAAAGAACGAGAAAGCAGTCTCGGTAACCTCTCGCGCTATCGACTTCGACGCGTTGATTGAGGTCATTCATTCGACGGTGCTGCCGGGTAGTTGGGAGCAGGTTGGTGGAACAGGTTCCATTCGTCCCCACAAATCTACGCTGAGTCTGGTTATCCGTCAGTCGTCAGAGGCTCACCAGGAAATCGAAAACTTGCTCGCGCAACTTCGTCGATTACAGGACTTGCAGGTTACGATGGAATCTCGTTTTCTCGACAAGCTGCCAGAGGACATCTGGAAACAGCTTGGCATCGATTTTGACTCCAAGAAGAATACCAATGGGCCTTTGGGTGGGATCATTCTCACAGACGAGCAGGCCGAGTTATTGCAGCAAGCGGCCCAAAATGATGGCCGAGCTAAGCTGATGCAGGGCCCCAAAGTGACGGTATTCAATGGCCAGACTGCTGGTATGACGGACAGTTTTTCGGCGGGATACTGGTGGCAGCCGCTGAAGCATTCACTGCACGTGCAGCCGGTTATTTCCGCAGACCGCCGCAACGTGCGTCTCAACATGCGGGTTAGCCATCGGAAATCGCCTGGTGCAGAGACTCGGGCGTATGTTAACACGGTTCCTGATGGCAAGGTGATATTAATTGAACTCGTCCAATGGGATGCGAACAAAGTAGGAGTGCTAAAATCGGAAAATTCCCGGGTGATTAAGAACACCAGCGTACCTCAAACCAAAGGCCGCCATTTCTTTTTGATCCGCCCGCGCATCATTGTTCAAGAGGAAGAGGCGATTTTATCACCCCGCCCGAAGTTGCAATCAATGCTGACACCTCGGGGCGTCATCCCGGAGGAAGAAGAGAAATTACTGGGGATCGAGAAGTCAGAGTAATTTACCGGTTATCATGCGGTTGCGCAACAAACCGCAGCGGCGCACGTTCCTTAAAGTTTACTCTGCCACAAATGATGAGTTACCGTGACAAAATCAAGTGATCGGACTGGCTTGTGATAAATTCAAGACGGAGCGACGCGAAACTGTAAATGGGTCATTAAATCGGAGTCCCAAGATACGTATGATTTGATGACATTTTTCCACGATACTTGGGAGATCCTTATGGAGCGGCAGACGAACTCCGCCCCCCCGCCTGTCCGCAAACCCAAACACGCGCTTATCCGGTGGCTTGATTTCAACTCACATTGACCACATTTGGCAGGTTCTGATAGCATGCCCGCCTCTTGTCGCTTACCCGAGCCAAAGGAGGCTGAAGATGTCTGTACGCTGTAGCAGTTTTTTCGCAATGTCACTGTATCTTGTGACGGTAAGTCAAGGCACCGAACCAGAAGTGCACCGTCAGCCGCAGAAGCTTCCCCAATCGGCCCATGAAAAGAGCCGCAATCTGTCGGCCCTGGATCACATCCGCGTAGCAACGGAGCAATTGGAAGCAGTGGGTCTGGCTGAAGAAGCTGTGAAGCTGCGAGAAGTATCAGACAAGCTCAAACAGCGAGTCGTCCGAGAGCGAGCCGAGTTATCGCGACAGATTACAGAGCTTCAGAAACAATCGGAACAACTACGACGACTAACCGGAAGGCCGGACAAAATCCTCTGCCGCTGTTATTTTCTTGAACTATCAAGCAAAGCAGCAGCAGAATTTGCAGCGGCAGCTGAGTCGGTGAGTTCTACCACCGGCCCGCAGAATCGAACCGCTCCCGCTGTCTCGGTTTACAAGAATGCCGAAGAGGTGATCCAACAACTAAAAAAATCGGGCAGCGTGACAGTGTTGCATGCAAGTCCGCAAATCGTTACTACTCCCGGGCGACCAGCTACGTTTAAGAGTGGGGGTGAGTTTCCTATCTTGATCCCAGCTGGGAAAAACCGAACCTCCGTCGAGTGGAAGCGGTTCGGCGTTTTTTGCAAAGTCTTGCCGCGTTTACTCGACACGGGAAGAATCCAGCTTGAATTTAGCCCGGAAATCTCGTACCGAGACTTCACAAACGCGGTGAAGGTGAATGGTCTTACGGTCCCTGGTCTCACAGTGCGCCGAGTCAACGCAAAGGCTGAAATGAACCTCGGAGAAACGCTCGTGGTAAGAACGGTTTCGAGTACGGGAAGCCATGTGAAGACGGCGAGCGCGGAAACCGATACTGCGCCTCCGGAGAACACCGTAATGCTGTTTATGGTGACACCGGTTGCCTTTGATTAGCCGACCGCCTTACTCTATGCCTTTGCATACCATCAACGAACGCAGCCACGGGTCTGAATTGGTCGGCGAGCGTTGACTTGCCATGATTTATATGGGCAATGATTCAGAAGTTTTGAACGTGTTTTAAAGTCTAGTATTAACAGAAAGCAGCCAAAAAATTCAACGGGACAAAACCGCTGGCGCGTATTGTGGTGGAGCAGCTTATTGTTTTCTAAAACGGTGGTTTAAACACGCATTTGCGAAAACCTTTGAATAGCAAGGACAAGGGAGAGTAACGTCTAGCGTAACCTGGCGGCGACGTTAAGAACGGACTTCAGATTCCACCAGATTCGCCACTCCGATATACGTAATTGTTAGCTGGCCTGTCACCACGCCACAACTTCATCTCGAGACAACCCTGATTTCCAAAGTGGGGCTTCTCTCTTAACTGCTTTGACTTTGTGCGCATCGAACGTCAAGGTAATGCTGAAGAGTGGATTGGCATCCATGTCATAACTCCAGGTATCGTCGGAAATATAATCGGGAATCCCTATATGGTTCAGCACGTCCCTGGCTGACATACCGACTTTCACTTTTTGAACGGCTTCGTGGCGAGGCCGTTCTATCGCAGGTGGAACAAACGGAATCGACTTACCATCCTTGACTAATTCAAATGAATGGCAAGGCAGAGGTTTGGGGACAACCCCCAGTCGCCGGAGCGAGAGCTGTGCCGCTTGGCGAAGCCCATATGTGGAGTCACTGTGCGGGTCAATTTCATTGTTGCCGTCCTCGTCGAAGGAAAGGCCTCCGACCGCGCTTCTCTCGTATTCTGT
>NZ_CALEMX010000169.1 GCF_937910335.1 uncultured Gimesia sp.
ATTGACCAACGTTCGCGCTTCCGGATAAGACGAAAATATGGTTCTCAAACCGCCGCGTGATATGAGTCTTGAATCCGCTTTGGAATACATTGAGTATGATGAATATGTAGAAATTACGCCCAAGATCATCCGAATGCGAAAAATCTATCTGACTGAGAACCAACGCAAACGGAATCATAGAGATACAACTTCCGAGTAAGCGGATGATACTGGTCTGATTCGTATTTGATGTTTCAGTCCAGACAGATTAAGTTAGCGGTCCCATGATTTGAGTTTGCCGACAAGCTCCAGCATTTCGTTTTTGCGCTTCTCAAACATACCAAACAGGACCAGAATACAGATTCCCAGACCGATTCCAAAAGCCCACCATGGCCAGATATGGCCGAGGGACTGGGAAGCGTGCCAGATCATGCTGACTATCGAGAGTGTCAGGAAAGAAGACCCGACGTACAGAAACGCGCGAACTCGAAGCATCATTCCCACAAGGATGCCCATTACGGACAGACTGCATAGAATCACAGGCAGCCACAAACTATTGGCAACGCCAGCAATGAACATGTCGCCTGTAGAACTGACATAAATTGTGATAGTTGAAAAATAACGAACGGCTGTGATCTGAGCAGGGTTAAGTTTGTTCCGATTCAAGTGGGTGGCGATGAGCACGGAAAGTGCAGGTGGAATCAACCAGAGTTGCGGGTGTTGAGTAAATACCTGTCCTTGTTCCATCCAGAAAGCCCACAGCGCTCCATTGCCGGCTAAGGCAGCCAGCGATGTATAGATAAACGATTTTCTCCATAAACTCATTACGACATACACGATGCCAATCAGTAACAGGATCATCGAGTAATCGCCCACCACCGGAGATTCCTGTCGGGAAGCAGCATGAATCCAGAAGCTAAGTGCCGGCAAGAGAGGCAAAAATGCGCCCGTTCTTTGCAGTGGTTGGGACAGTACTTTCAAACCGATTCGCTCAAAGTATTCTCCCACCCCGGCACCGATAAAGGCGATGGCAATCACGATATAAGGCCAGTAAGGCAGTAGATATCCGCGGAATAGTTCCGGCATCGTAAGATAGATATGTAGAAACAGGAGAGCCAACACGATTTCAGCCGCATAAACATAGAGCATGCGTCTTTTTAATGGAAATTGAAACGGGTCGAATTTGGGAATCGCTGCCATCAGAACCAACGCAGCAGACAGAGCCGCCAAGGCACCAGAGACAACGGCAATCCGAGCTTTGGAAATGACCAAAGGAGTACCGTATAGTATGAATCCAGTTTCTGAAATCAGAATTGTCAGCAGTGAAATACCAGAAGTAATCAAAAAGGTCCGTGAACTTTTTCGTAATGCGCCAGACCAGTCCGAATGGAGAGACGGCCATTTGATCAGAATCAGAGTGGTCACGAGACTCAAAATAGAAACAACTTCCAGAACTCGAATCAGATGATCGAGCCAGTAGAAGTTCCCATGAACGGGGAGTAATGCCCAGCCGAAATAGAGGCAACCAACCCCCCCTGCCAACAGAGCACGTTTTTTAAACTTTTCAGAGAGATTATGGTGACTGCTTAAAGCGTATAAAGCGGGACCTGTGATCATGGATCCCATGACGGAGTACCAGCGCAAGGTCTGATCTTCAAAACGCAGCACACTATGCAATAACGCGAGCATGGAGTAAATCGAGAGTAAAGTCACCGCTTGCGGCAGCCAGATTAATGTTTGTTTTCGTAGATGCTCTCGATTGGGGAGATCAAGTTTGATCGCACTTTGCGATAGTAAACTTCGTAAGCTCCAGATCCCACCCAACAGACAGGCATAACAAGACATGGCCAATCCCGAATGTTGTGCCAGTAAACGCAGCTTTGTTTCATCGCTGAGGTATGTGGCAATGGCACAGACGCCCATCGCAAACAGAGCCGGAAGACAAAAACGGCTTCTCTGATCCCAGAGCAGACCGATCAGCAAGAGTGTGACCGAGAGTAATGTCATCCAGCCAGCCAGGTCTCGTATTACAGGTACGTCCGCGGATACCAGCATCGTTCGAGAAACCGTGATCAGCAGCGTATAAAACAAAACGATGCCGGTGAGAATTCTGGCTAAGATCTGCTGGAATGCAGGTTCTTCATTTTTTGCACTATTAAGTGTTGTGCGTTTTTGATGGTAAAGATCGATGGTCAACCAGCAGGCCGAGATACCAGCAGCCGTGGTAATGAGCCACTTGAGAAGCTCCATCCAGTTTTGTGCTGCAATGGGAAAGTTTGCGTCAAAGTGAAATCTAGCGTCAAACCAGTTGCCTGTGATGACAAAAGTGGTTCCCAATAATGCAGTGGCTAATGAAAGATACGCAAGGCTTTGTTTACGTAGCCAGAATCCCATTGTGAAATACATGGTGGTTAATACCGTTGTAATCATGAACGGCGGAGTAGGGCGTAAGGGGTCTGCCCAGCCTCCCCGTAACGCAAATGCAATCAAGACAATGCTGATCAACTGACGCCAGTAAAAATTAGGATTTGTGAATGTGAGTGTTTCATTTTTATTTGCTGCTTGTCGGAATGCCTGGAGAAACAGAAATGTATGCACGGCTAAGATGATGACCAGGCCGATTTCCATCAGCAGATTTGTTCGCCAGGCGGGTAATTCCGAGTGATGCCAGAACAGGACAGTTAAAAAACCGATGAAAGCCAGGCTCAAAAATGTCAACCCGTTTGTTGTAAGGCTACTGGAATAGCGGCGGGAAAATTGCTTAACACAGAATGACGCTATGATGATAGAAAGAAAACTGATCAGCGGAATTTTTGGGAACGGCAGTCCCAATTGTTCGGGATTGTTTAAATTCATCAGGAACGGCAGCAAATAGGGGGTTACTATCAGGCAGAGCATGCCCGCAAAATGCACTCGAATATAAGGCCATAAAGCGGGGGATAAGTTTTGGTGTTCCAGCGAGTGGGGATTGATTTTCTGTTCGATTGCAAGCCAGAAGAGACCATAAAAAGCAAACGAGAGTCCGGTATAGATGGAAAGACGAATGATGTCATCTACATGAAACAGGTAAATGGGTTCCGAAATTGTGATAATCGAGCCTGTAATGATGGTCGCTGCGAGAAAATGAGAGCCGATCATCATCCAGCCTGCAGAACGAAAATGGATCGCATATAAAACAGACGCGATAATCAACATCGAAACCGGAACACATAACGAGCAGACTGACGCTGTCAGCTCGTAGAAAAATGATTCGTGTTGCGGTGAAATAATTAACAGCCATTGGCCAAGGATCTGATAGGTCGTTAGTACAAGAATGGGAAGGCCGGCTCCCAGCAGACTGAGGTTGCTCCAGGTCGGTTTGTCTTCAAACAGTTTGGGCAGATATTGCAGACGAACTTGTTTCGAGCGTAAATATTGCATGATCAATTCTGATTTCAAAATCAACAACATCATACCAATCGCATAGGCAGCCAGTCCCCACCGCAATGCATCTGCAGTGCGGTGTTGTTCAATAAAGTAACCCGCAAACAGGAATGGAATCAGATAGGTGATCAACAGCATGCCTTGCGTGGTAATCTTCTGAAATTTTCCGTTGATGTAAGGCAAGCACGCAATTGTCAATATAGCCAGGCAACTCCAACTCCAGACGCCAAATGCTTCTTTTGAATATTCTGCAGAGAACCCGATCGTCGCTAAAGAAATGTTGTTTAGTTGAAAAAGGGACCCGGTTACCAGAAGTACCAGGCTCAGAATCAAGCCCGTCAAAGTCCAACGACACTGCTTCGGAGCTTTTGACAATGTTACGATCGTCAGGAAAAGTGTATAAAAAAATAATGCGATGATGGCAGGCGCAACGTACTGTTGAACTTTCTGCATCGGGAACGCCAGTTCAAAATCGGCCGCGATAGCGGGAATAATCGATAAAAAGAGCACGAGGCCCGTTGCGACCAGAGAACCCGCTAAGAGTACAGGTTGCAGATTCAAACGGGATGTACGTGAAATCGCACCAAGCATGTTCCGGGAATATTTTTTGGAATGGACGGCAGAGCCCAGTACATTCCAGAGGGCGACAGCCAAAATGTGGATTAACCAGTATTGCGGATGCGATCTGCCAGAGTGTTCCCAGAGTCCATAATACTCTCCGATCGCAGTTGCTGCATACAGGCTGCCAACCGTACCCGCCAATTGTGAAAAGAGAAACCAGTAGTCTGATTTTTTTATCAGTGCACCGGTGATCCAAAGCAGCATAATCGCAAACGAATAGAAAGCATGCATTTCCGAAGACATCGTCTGCAAAAGAGTATAAGGGACCATCGGCACAGATGTCGTTAAAGCACCATTTACGAGCGGTAGTGTAAATGGATTCGATTTTAACGGGACGATTGACCAGATCGGGTGGGAATGATTTCTAACGCGAGACCAGTAATGCAGGCCAATCAGGAAGAGGAGACTACCGGTTGCATGCAGCAGGCAAGCCCAGATAAATGGTGCATCCGGCAATAGCTCAAACTGAGATAACCAGGATCGAAAATTTGAGTTTATACAGAGAGCATGTTGCAATGTCAGGAATCCCAGACCTGATGCGATGGCTGACAGAACCTGCTTACGAATATGCCAGTTGGCAATCAGGCAGAGGGCCGTATTCACACATAACGCCAGTGTCGACCAGATATGATCTGATTGCGTGACAAATCCTGCATAAATGGAAATCAGAGTAGAAACGACCGAAAAACATCCTGCAGCATAGAGATAACAGCGCGCGGCTTCTTCTTTAATTCCTCGTTTCAAAAAGGCTGCTGCGATGGCAGTCAGAATTGCGAAGGTAGTGAAAACCACTGCACTTCGCCCCAATAGAAGTGATTCGAGTAGCAGTTCCTGCGAAGTTCCCTGTAATGAGATGGTATGTGTCAAGACATGAAAACCGAGCAATCCTGCGAATGCCCCCGAGAGCAGGGCCGGTATATGGCACAGGGCAAAACGACCTTTGATGGCCAGTAAGTTCAAACTGATACTATTGACGATACCGAGCACAATCATGATATCGACTCGAGGCCAGGCGATGGCGAAATTCGATAACATCATTAAGGCAGAGAAGATGGCGATGGAAGACCCCGCCAATGACCAGTGCGGAGAGTCATCCTTGCCTTTTCTATGATGCAAAACCAGCCCGATTCCCATCAACAGCATTTCCATCACACTGATCAGCGGCGTCAGGTTGGCAAACGTTTCCAGCCGATTAGCGGAGCCCCAGATTAATAACCAGCAAGGAGCCAGGACTGCAAAGAGGCAAAGTCCACCCAGGGACACAAGTTGGCGGGCCAGAGAATCTGAGATTTCTTTCCATTGAAAAGTATGACGCAGAATCGTTGATATCGCGATGATAAAACAGCCGACGGGCAACATCGCCAGCAGATTCGTTTGCAGAAATGAGGGTTCCTGCAAAGCGACTCGCGATATAAGGATTTGTCCTGCTGACGCCCCTGTTACCACCCAAAGGAGTTGCCAGCGGCCAAAACTGACCAGGATTCTGCTGGCGGAATAAATCATCCATCCAAACGCCGCAAAGCCGATACTAATGGCGAGCAGGAATAACGGATCGGTGATCGGACGATGGTCGGAGAGTCGGATGGCCGCCAAAAAGTTGAGTGGCACCAACAGGACCGTGATCATTAAGAGTCCACGACTTGTTGATTCCAGCTTCCAGCGTTTATGTGTATACAAGCCAGCTCCATGAATGGCAGCCGTTGCTAACAGGAACAGCAGAGCAGGGAGGTAGGGAATCTGGTTTTTCAGAGTCGACCAGAGACTGACTACCAGGCCAATCGCGCTACCCACAATCAGCAGTCCACTGATTAATTCGCCCCAGCGAATGTTTTTCTCTTCCATGAATGCATTCAGTAGAGAACCTAAGGGGCGTTTTTTTACTGGCGGCTGATCTGAATGGTCTGACACATTTAAGGTTTTATGAGCTACAGTTCGTGGGCTTTTGGTTGGCGTTATTGTATCGAGAAAATCTTCATCATCCAGGAATTCAGCAATTTCTAAATTGTCGTCCTCCTTCTGTTTGTCAGTTTTGAACTGAGGCTGTTTTTTCGGAGTCGCGACAGGTTGAACTGGGGGCTGTACCAGTTCTGAATGTGATGTGGTTTCCGGTGATGTGGGAGCAAGGTCTTCTGCAGTATACTTCAGCAGATTCACATAATCCTTCTCAGGAATTATTCCCTCGTAGTAGAGCCGCCTGATGTAACGCTGCGCGGTCAGTCGATCCTGGTCTTTGATTTTTTCAGATTGAACAGGACTCTGTCCGGGTGAGGAACCATTCTTGGAGAAGAACTTATAGAGAATTGAACCCAGTACCCACAAACCATGGCAGACTGAAGCAATGATCGTCACGCAGATAAAAAATATAAGGAGCGCCATGTCCATGTTGCAAAATCCTGCTGAAGATGATCACAAATACATCAAATCGGAAATCTCTTTTCTCTAGGCGTTGTATTTCACAATATATCACTCACAAACTGATATTCGTCATGAAATATATGATAACAGTAGTTCTAGAGGCTATCTCTTTAAACCATAGCGTCTTTTATCCTAAGATACTCGTTTCAATTGGCCTTGGGGACGCTGTTATCAACCTGGATACAGGCTAACAGCATCTGAGACCAAAATACGGTTAATAAACTGAAATGCGAGTTCCATCCGCTAGAATCCTGGCTGGTTGTGACTTTCGATAGATTTTGCCCCATTGGCGTTTGATTGCTGGTTGCAGATAATAAAAGGAGTAGATGAAATCCAACCCGCGATTTCGAGCGGACTGATTCATGATTTCAGGGAGTTCCCATTTTGCGAGCAGCGATTTCCAGAGAGCCGATCTTTGAGAGTATCGATAGTGAATGGGATCGAACCCATAGCTGATAGGGGGGATTTCAACGACGGTGATCTGCTTGTTATGGTTTACAAGTTGAGAGATTTGTTCATTCAGGTGCCGTACTCTTAGTTTAAGATCAGCGAGGGTCACAGGATTGTTGGGAAAGAAGAGTCGTCGCGTCAATTCAAATCGGAATGATGAGAGTTTGG
>NZ_CALEMX010000170.1 GCF_937910335.1 uncultured Gimesia sp.
GTGCAACATTGGCCTTTCTACTAAGCCGGTTCTTATTTCGTAATGCGATTCAAAACAAGTTTGGCCAGCAGTTAGCCAACTTCAACGAAGCCCTGAAAAAAGAAGGCCCGTTCTTTCTGTTTACATTGCGATTAATTCCCGCTGTCCCGTTTTTCGTGATCAATGCCGTCATGGGATTAACACCCATTCGCACATTCACTTTCTGGTGGGTCAGCCAGATAGGTATGTTAGCTGGCACAATGGTGTATGTGTATGCCGGTTCGAGTGTCCCCAATTTGCAGACACTCGCAGACAAGGGAATTAACGCAGTGTTTACACCAAGCCAGTTTACTCAAATCATTGTTGCCTTTATTCTACTCGGCATCTTCCCATTGATTGTTAGATTTACCATGAAATTATTGAAACGAACAAAGTCACAGCCGGTAACAGCAGATGAAGTTGATACATAAGCCTGCGTCAAAATTCGATTGAAAATCAATTTAAATACAATTACCAGAATATTGTAAAAAGAGGATAAGATGACTGAACAGGAACTCGCCCAACTCTTACCAAAAGACCTGCATAATCAACAACTCGAAGCCAACGTCCATCCTCCGGATTGGACGAATCCGACACCAAGCGGTAACTATAATTTGGTAGTAATCGGTGCCGGAACGGCGGGACTCGTAACCGCTGCGGGTGCGGCAGGACTAGGAGCGAAAGTAGCTCTTATCGAACGTGAATTAATGGGCGGTGATTGCCTCAACGTTGGCTGCGTCCCCTCGAAAGGTGTGATTCGCGCAGCGCGTGTAGCAGCAACAGTACGTGATGCAAAACCATTTGGTGTTAATCTTTCAGAAGAAGATTCTTCATTCGATTTCGGTAAAGCGATGGAACGTATGAGACGCCTCCGCGCCAAAATCAGTCCAAATGATTCAGCCAAACGATTTGAGGAGTTTGGCATTGATGTATTTTTTGGACAAGGTTCGTTCGTCGACGATAATACCATCACAGTCACGACCGCCACTGGTTCGGTAACAAATCTGAATTTCAAAAAGGCAGTCATTGCCTCGGGTGCACGCGCATCCGCCCCCCCCATTCCCGGGTTGGACACTATCGATTATTTAACCAACGAAACACTGTTCGCTTTGACAGAGCTTCCAAAACGCTTCGGTATTGTTGGAAGCGGTCCCATCGGCAGTGAAATGGCACAATCTTTTGCCCGTTTCGGAAGCGAAGTGTTTCTCTTCGAACGTTCAGATCATATTCTACCTCGCGAAGATGAAGATGCCGCTGCTATTGTTCAGAAGCAATTCGAGCATGATGGTGTCAAACTCTTGTTTAACAGTAAAGACATGCAACTTGGTCCTACAGAAGACGGGAAGATTCGCGTCACAGTAGCTCAAAATGGCCAGACCAGTAATACAATCGTGGATCAATTACTTGTTGCCGTGGGACGCGCTCCGAATATTGATGGATTGAACCTGGAAGCTGTCAATGTGAACTATAATCAGGCGGGGGTTGAAGTGAATGATAATCTACAGACAACAAACCCTCGAATCTTCGCCGCCGGTGATGTCTGCTCTAAATACAAGTTCACACATGCAGCAGATTTTCAGGCGCGCATCGTCATCCAGAATGCCTTATTCGCTTTTGGACCATTCGGCAGAAAGAAAGCCAGTAATCTGATCATTCCCTGGGCAACCTACACTTCACCCGAGATCGCGCATGTGGGATCCTATGAAGCTGAAGCAAAGCAAGCGGGCATCGAGATCGATACTTATATTCAACACTTCAATGAGGTCGATCGCGCGATCCTTGAGGGTCAAGACGAAGGTTTCGTTAAAGTGCATACCAGGCGAGGTACAGATGAAATTGTTGGCGCGACCATCGTTGCCGAAAATGCCGGCGATTTGATTTCAGAGATCACGCTTGCGATGACCAATGGACTCGGTCTCTCAAAAATCGGCAGCACGATCCATCCTTATCCGACTCAGGCCGAAGCCATTCGCAAACTCGGCGATCAATACAGTCGTACCCGTTTGACACCATTTATCAAATCACTTTTCAAGAAATGGTTATCCTGGACGCGTTAGAATTTTTCCAGCCAAACATACCTCGCCCCACCATCTAACACTTTTAAATCGAAACATTTTTATGCAATTGAGCCTTAAGCTAACCGGACTGTTGGGATTACTGGCTGCCATTCTGGTAGGAACTGGTGAATTTTTAATTCACTTTGACCCATTATCACGCTTCAGCGATAGCTCTTACGACTTCATGCTGGATACGACCGAAACGAGACTGACCACAGGACATTTTTTTGCGATGATCGGTATCCCATTTTATTTTATTGGTTCCTGGCATATTTACCAAATGCTACGTCCAGCCAGCAATAAGCTTGCATTTACTGCTTTTCTGATTGCCTCTTATTTTACTGGCTGTTTTGGTGGGGCCTCGGTACAGCGGGAGGCCTGGCTTTTCTTGGCTCCGCAATGGAATTAATCAGCGGAAATATCTGTCCGCGAGCTTTTGAATGGATACCCATGTGTTACATCTCGTTGGGTTTTAGTGTGATTGTCGGCATTCTCTTTGCGGTAATCACTCGCTCACCCGATGCCCCAGAAGCTACGAAATCGAAACCAGTCAATGACAACTGAATGACAAGCGAACTACCAATCCCGCACCTGAGGAGTCGGCCTGCTATTAGAAAACCGTACAAGTTTCTATGAGGGCAATCCGTAAACCGGCCATCTTTAGCCGCCTGCTTTTCACGAGCTTCTGTTTCAGGAAAGCCGTTCCGGGATTGGCCGGCGGGGCAGATGCATCGTTGATGCTAGCCACACAGGCTGCGCTGAGTCCGTCATTCACACTCCAACGCGCGATCACAACCCCCATTCAAGACATGCGGCCCGGAATGCGGATTGTCGGACGGAATCAACCAACTTACTAGATTCAGGTCTTAGTGTCCGTAAAGGACGTAGAAATCCGAACCCTCTCTTGGATACTCTCATATGAAAAGATTCAGGGCATTTTGCTCTGGGTCTTTTTTCGTTGCCCGTTTCATTACCGGCAATAAAAACGGAACATCTCTGTTCAGAAAGTATCTTCAGAAAGTAGACAGTAAAAAAGCACTGATCAAAAGGCTTTGGAGTTGAGAGAAATTTCCCAAAACGACATTTGCCAAAATGAGTCTTGCA
>NZ_CALEMX010000171.1 GCF_937910335.1 uncultured Gimesia sp.
CACCTGGTTTGTCAGTCGGAAAACGTCAGACTTAACGGGGCGCAACAAGGGTCGTGAAATTCGCTGGCAACAACCGGTGTCTTTAGTCATGCAGATTGTGAAAGAGCCGGAGTCTTATCAAATTCAATCATTGAAATGTGAATCCGACTTTTTGGAGTTATCGGGAACCGGGAATGCGAAACACTTAACCATTAATCTGGATGCGAATCTGGATCAGCTTTCCACGCATCTGGAACAGTTCCTCGATTTAGAAACGGTGGCGTTGAAAGGGAAAATGGAGGGTCAGGTTGATTTTCAAATCGCCGATCAGGGTTGGGAAACGCTCTCATTTCTGAGCTTCGAAAATCTGCAACTGTCTTTCCCCAATCGTCGAGGCTGGCGTGAACCATCCTTGAAACTGACCGTCGAAGGGGCCGGCAAAACCGACCCGGAACAAATACATGTCGAGCGTTTCATCGTCACGCTGATCGCCAATCAGGATGCATTTCAAGCCAATCTCGAACAGCCGACTACCGTCAGCCGTAAACCGGATACATCCGCAGAACAAAAATTACTGCCTTTCAAAATTCAATTGAAGGGCAAGCTCGCATCCTGGGCTGATCGATTGCAGCCTTTATCAAAAAAAGATCTGCAACTGGGGGGCGAGATTCAGTTTGCTTCTTCGGTATCCATCAGCAATCAAATGATTGTGCATGAAAATACGAGCATCGACCTGACGAACGCGCGCGTTTATACCCCTACGCTCTGGTTTGATGAACCACGGGCCGAAATCAAGACGGCGGGCAGTTGGGATCAGAAACTGAAAAAGCTGCAGGCATCGACGTTTTCTTATCGTGGTCGTGCGATCGCCTTCAACGGAGAAAAGCTGGAGGTTCAATTGCCGAACGACGACATCAAAACCCCGTCTTTTATTGGATCGCTCTCAATGAAAGCCGATTTACATCAAGTGAGCCGCTGGTTCCAGAATCCAGATGAGATACCGGCTCAGAAATATTATGGCACGGTTTCCGGTCAGGCAAACGTCATTGTAACCGAAGATTCTCGTATGGCAAACTGGCGCACCACCATTGCCAACTTTGCCATCGAAGCACCCCTCAAGGAAAATTTGGATCCGCAGAAAAAAGAGACCCAGAAAAAAATTGTGGCTAGCGAGCGTAATCCAGGCTGGGCCATCAGTTGGAGTGAACCGGAAGTGCGCCTTGAAGGGGATACGCTGCAGGATTTGAACTCTGATACGCTGACATTAAATCAGATGTCGATTCAATCGGAGATGCTGGATCTGACAGCCAAAGGTGAGATCCGCGAATTTTCCACTCGCAAACTGGTGCGTCTCACGGGCGCTGTGACTTACGATTGGGAAAATTTGACGCCTCTGTTACGCAGCAAACTCGGACCGGATGTTGATATCGTCGGCCATGAAACCAGACCTTTCAAGCTAAACGGACCTCTGGGAATTGGCACATCCGACCAGCTTCAAGATGTGGTACTCAATGTCAGGCCTCGCCCTTTAATGCCCGATACGCAACCGCTGTTTACGCCCACTGATCGATACATGGCTCTGACGGGAGAAGCGGGCGTGGGTTGGGATAAAGCTAATATTCGCGGTTTATCGAGTGGAAAAACCACGATTGAAGCGACGATCAAAGACGGACAAATCCACTTTACTCCCCTCGATCTGCAAGTGAGTGGTGGACGGTTGCGGCTGGCCCCGATTGTGCGTCTGGATGTGAAGCCCGCAGCTTTAGTGTTCGAACGCGGAGCCGTCATTCAGGATTTCCAGTTCACTCCCGAGATGACACGCAACTCTCTCCGTTTTGTTGCCCCGATGATTGCCAACAGTACGAGCATTCAGGGACAGTTTTCGCTCAATCAGGAATATGCCATCATACCGCTCAACGATCCGAAATTGGGAGAAGCCAAAGGTACATTTATCGTGAAGGCGGCTCGTGTGCGACCGGGTCCGCTGCTGGACGCGCTCGCGGAAAAGATCACTCAGGTAATTGCCGTCATTAAACTCAACCGGTCCGGAGGTCTGCTCGACCCGAAATCCGTATTGATGCAGGTCGACAATCAAGAAGTTCATTACCACATGATCGAAGGCCGCGTTTATCACTCGCCATTCGAGGTACAGATGATGAAAGGCATTACCGTCACTACGACTGGATCCGTTGGCCTGGATGACTCGTTGGATTTAATTGCAGAAGTTAATTTTTCTAAAATGGTTTCCGGAGACAGTGCCAAGCCAATCGTCCAATCGCTCATCGGCCGCCCTTTGCGTATCCCCATTAAAGGTACCTTGAAGAAACCTAAGGTAGATGCGAGCCAGATTGGTAACTATGCCAAGCAGATGGGAATCAATGCGCTGGATGCGGTTTTAGGCAATGGCTTCAGTGACCAGTTTAAAGGTCTGTTTCCTGATCGCACTCCCGAAGAAATGGAGCAACTGCAAAAAGAGCGCGAAGCCCGCAAAAAAGAACGGGATAAACGCCGCGAAGAAAAGAAACGGGAACGGTTGAAGAAAAAAGGTGCGCTGTAAGAAAATCTTTGAGCGGAATTGATGGCCACCGTTAAAAAATTTCATCGCTCGATCCACCAACGGCGGCTAGGAAATGTTTCTTATTTCCAATAGTTCTTTGCACCTTGGGAAGAACCGTGGCTAACGCCATTCGGCTAATGATCAAAAACAAGATCAGCCGCAAGGCATTAGCCGCGGTAAATACCGATCTCGTTAATGGTGACTTTCCTGAGAATGATCCTCAGTACTATTAAATTAACACTACCTCGCGCCGTGCCGCTCACTATATGATTTCAGAGACTACGAAATCGGGCCCCAAATTTTAATCAGCAGTGCGTACATTCCTGGATCGTGCGCTTTGAGTTCCGCTCGTACGAAGGGATAAAAATCGTTGACGCCGAAATAGGCTTCGGTTGCTTCTGCAAAGTATTCTTTGTGGTTGTTCAAGCCGTAGTGCCGGGCTTGTTTGCCGGTATGCACGAGTACTTTTTCGTAGATGCCTTTCTTTTTTGCATCTTGGTACGCGGCCACGATCTCTGCCTGATCGAAACTCAAAACCTGATCGTGATACGCGTGGGCCAGTTCGTGCAGAACACAGTATGGATGCTTGGCCCACATTTTCCGATCCAGCAATTTTTTGACCGAGGAAATATGGATGTGTTTCGCGAGACGTGGGTCGTGCCCGTGTGCTTTCAACCAGGCTTTACTCGGATGATAGGCCATCGTGTTGAGCATTTTGTTATCCCACTCGACCCAGATGCGCAGTTTTTGTAATTCCGCGACACGCTCTTCGGAAACGATGTACTTCACGCGCTGCAAATGATTCGCCAAAGCGTCCAAAGCTTTCTGGCCCGTTTCCGCGTGTTCTTCGGTGAGCATTAACGGATCGACGGCGATGGTCCAGCCTTCGATGTGTTTTTCGATAGGGTCATAAAACTGAGGTACGTCTTCCGCGCGCAAACGACTGGAATTTGAGATGAACAGACAGGCAAGCAGCAAGTACGG
Source organism: uncultured Gimesia sp. (assembly GCF_937910335.1). Classification (GTDB taxonomy): domain Bacteria; phylum Planctomycetota; class Planctomycetia; order Planctomycetales; family Planctomycetaceae; genus Gimesia. The sequence goes on from NZ_CALEMX010000171.1 coordinate 3,521, forward strand.
AAGCCTTCGAAATAACAAACGCGATTCCCGTCGATAATTTAACATATTGATCCTCTGTCATAGGAAAACAGGTGTGATATGTGATATCGATTTTATTGCTTTCAGCTGGTGTTGGGAACAAACTAGAGACATTTAGTGGATTCGCCTGCAAATGTAAGGATCACCATTTCGGAAAAATCTCTTCTGGTAATTGCGATTTCGCGGTATAGAATAGTAGTGAAGTGGTCCTGTCTTACTTTTTTCAAACGAGTTCGAAAACTCATGAATACGAAAAGCCCGTCAACCTGGAATCGCCTGCTGCCGTGGCTGGTACCGATGCCGGGGGGGATGTTTGGTAAACCGCAAAACGGGAAACAAATGCTTGTCTATTTTTTCTCCCGCGTTCTGGCTTTTTATATTCTGGCGATGATTCTGCTGATGCTGGTGCAGCGCTGGCTGATCTATCAGCCGACGCGGGTTGACACTTTATCTATCGATTTGGCTAACACTCCTTACGGCGTTGTGCATGAAATTTCTACCAAAACAGAAGATGGTCTGGAATTGAAAGGCTGGCATTTTATCGCGGGTCAGATTGCCTGCCCCGATCATGAGAGTTGCAATGTTGAACTGGCGAAAGGGCGCCCGGTGGTGATTCTGTTACACGGCAACGGTGGGAATCGACTGCATCGTATCGAAACCTGTCGGTTGCTGGCCAGCCTCAACATGCATGTGTTCGCATTTGACTATCGCGGCTACGCTGAAAACCCGGGCAGCCCCAGCCAGACCGGTTTACTTAAAGATGCGCGTGCTTTCTGGAAGTATGCTGTGCGCAATCGCAAGATTAACCCCGACCGGATTATATTGATGGGCGAATCTCTCGGCGGAGGGGTAGCGACCTTACTTGCCAGCGAGCTCTGTCAACAGAATACGCCGCCGGCGGGACTGGTATTGCGGTCTACGTTCAGTTCGATGGTGGATGCCGCCTCGCATCATTATCCTATCGTCCCCGTTTCCTGGTTACTCTGGGATCAATACCGAAGCCAGAGTGTCATCTCGAATATCGTTTGTCCGCTGCTGTTGATTCATGGAACCGAAGATCGAGTCGTGCCTTATGCGCTGGGGAAAAAACTATTCGAAGCGGCACCAGCCACCTCAGCGAGCGGTGTACCCAAAGAGATGGTAACCATCGAAAGAGGAACCCATAACGGCTTAATCTATGAGGCCCGGGGGCCCCTGACCATTGCCTACGATCAATTCGCAAAACAGGTGATTGCACAGTCTATCGCACAACCCGCGGTGAACTGATCTGAATTTTCTGCCTCAGTACCGATATTGCGAGTTTGATTTTTTCGTGTTTTTTACAGAATGAAGGGGTGAAAGAAGCACGCCGACTCAGTTACACTAAAAGATCACACGATTCTCCGATAACGATAAGCACACATAAACCTTCCCGCACAACGTCAACCCAAGCAGAGATCAACATTCCATGAATTTTCTCTTCCTCCGCTCGCACGATTCCCGATTTTCATTCAAACTGATCTGCTCGATTTTGTTGATCGCAGTCGTTGGTTTCGTAACGCCCGCGTTGGCTACTGCAGGCGAACTGCTGGCTGGTGCTGCGAAAGTCGACATTACTAATCGAAACGTCAAACTGGTAAATGATCCACTGTATGTGAAAGCATTGGTCATCAAAGATGGTGACACTACCGCTGCGATTGTGACGGTTGATGCCGTTGCCGTCGCTGAGATTGGCTCGATCAAAAATGAATATCTTGCGAATGTGCGTGCCCAAGTCGTTAAAGAACTGGATATCAATCCTGCGAACATCATGATCAACGCCAGCCACTGTCATGGCGTGGTTTGTGCCGACGTGGAACAGCGGACGGTTCAGGCGATCAAAGCGGCGGCGAAAAATATGGTTCCCGTGACTATCGGCGTGGGCACCGGACATGAAGATCGTGTCATGGAAAATCGCCGGTTGATTTTGAAAAGTGGCAAAGAAGCGGACGTGCGTCATGCGTATTCGTTGCCCACTGATGAAGAAGTCGCGAAGATCGGTCCTATTGATCCTGAAATCGGTATTCTCAAACTCAACAAAAAAAATGGCGATACGTTAGCGGTTGTGTATAACTTCGCCTGCCATCCCATTCAAGGTGTTCCCAACAAAGGGAATACAGCTGACATGAGTGGCTTTGCTTCGCAAGTAATTGAAGACAACTTGAGCGATGGTGCGCTGGCACTTTTCGTGCAGGGTTGTGGAGGTGATATTAACCCGGCGCAATACAAAGATGTCGATAATCCCCGCGACGCCGAGACGCTGGGTAATCTGCTGGGGCTGAGTACGTTGAAGGCGTTGAAAAAAATTAAGTGTAACGATGCCGGCTCGTTGAAAGTCATCAATGAAACGTTGGCTCTCCCTCGATCGAATAATGCGAAGCGCATTACATCTCTGGAAGCAGAGCAAGAACAATTGCTGAAGTCTCTGCAAGGCACGAGCTTGAACCTGAAGACTTTTCTGCCATTGATCGTGAAATACAAACTGTATGAAGAATATCCTTCATACTATTCACATCGGTACCTGCTGGAACAGAAGCTGGGGCGTGATGGTTTGAGCAAGCTGGATGCAGAAAACCGCGCGAACATGGAACGTTACATGAACAACATTATCAAGATGGAAAAAATGACGCGCAACAAAGCGAACCTGGCATTGCTCAACAAACACCAGACCCGCAATCAGGCTGCCAAGAAGAAAACGGTAGACGTCGAAGTACTGGGCATCAAAGTGGGTGACTTCCGCATGATTACGTTCCCGGCGGAACTGACCGTGGGCATTGGTTTGAACATCAAGAAAAAGTCGCCACACGAAAACACATTCGTCGCCGGCTACACGAACGGCTACATCTATTACGCCCCGACAGCCGCTCAGCTGAAAAACGTGGGCGGCGCCCAGGAAGACAGCGACTGTATGCTGGCTCCCGAATGGCAGGCTATTTTTGAAAGCAAGGCGCAGGATCTAATTAAGCGGTTGCAATAAAGTTTTTGCATCTTTGCGTAGAGTGGACCGTGGGTCCACTCTACGTTTAGCTTAACTGCTTACTGTTGGATGAAAAAACCAACCGCCTTCCTCATTCACCTTTTTCAATTCTTTCTAGAAAATTGGGATTGCCCCAAGAATAGTCATCTGAAATGTGTGTTTTGACAGTATTTCCACAGATCCCGGGAACAGACCAGATCTGTTTGCCATTTTCAAATTCGAAGACAAGCCCAGTGGGATTGGGCGCATCTTCCCTATAGCAAACAATTAAAGCGCCAGTCAGCTCCAGGTTACAAAATTTTGCAAGTTCATGATCTGAACCAGGCGACAATATAAACAATTCCGGCGAAAATGAACCATCGGGATTGGAATAATCATCATTAATCCATTTGACTAGCCGATCTGGAAAAGTAGAAAATGGTTGTGCTGGGCCTATGCCCCTGTAATCGTCTTCATAATCGATTGAGGGTGATTCACCATCAGCTTCTGTACCAAAAAATACTTTGATCGTGTCTGGAGCTCCCGGTCTCTTTAATTCAAAGAAAAGATTCACGTCCGTTTCTTTGAGTCCTTTCTCGTCAGGCCAAACTAACAGACCGATATTTTTAACGGTGGTATTCAGGAGAACGCGAACACTGTGGGTAATCGTGTTTATACTGGTCATTATTCTGCACTCGATTAGAAATTAGAGTTCCGGTTTACAATTTTTTTGCACGAGTTCGAACATAGACATACATTTTGAATTTAACAAACAAAACGGGCACAGGTTCACTTTAATCCTAGACCAAAAAACTTGCGGGAGTTCGCTCAGCTTGTCATTTAGCGTTATTAGAATTCGTTGTGCGTCAATCCTATGTACTTTTCAAAATCTGCTGGATGGGTTTTGCACCATGATCGGCGAGGGGGATGGGGCGGCCTATGTTGGACATGTTCTGTTTTTCCGGATCAACGCCCAGTGCTTTGCAGATGGTTGCCATCAGATCGGGAACCGCGATTGGTTGTTCGGTGACTTTCATACCGTCGTCGCTGGTTTTTCCGATGACTTGTCCGCCTTTGATGCCGCCTCCGCCCAGTACGGTGGTCCAGGCGGCTGGGAAATGGTCGCGGCCTGTGTTCTGATTGATTTTGGGGGTGCGTCCGAATTCTCCCATCCAGACAATCAGCGTGGATTCCAAAAGCCCGCGCTGTTCCAGGTCGGTCATCAATGTTGCCCAGGCAGGGTCTAAAACGCCGCTTAAGCTTTTGACGGCTTCAAAATTTTGCTGATGCGTATCCCAGCCAAAGGCGTTCGTTCCCTGCACTCCGTTCAAAGAGACTTCAACGAAGGGAACTCCCTGCTGAATGAGCCGTCGCGCCAGGAGGCAACCTTGTCCAAATCGATTACGGCCATAAGCGTCTCTGAGCGTGTCTGGTTCCTGATCGAGTTGAAAGGCATTGATGGCTTTGGAGCGCATCATCCGCACGGCTGCTTCGTAAGCGGTGCGATGGCTCTTCGTGGGAATGCCGGGATGTGTGGCAGTGAAATCGTTTTCCAGATCTTTCAAAATGGATAAGCGGTTATTGGCCTGCTTGAGGGTAATTCCCTGAGGCAGAGTCAGATTTTTCACTTTCAATGCTAGGTCTACGTTCTGGTCATCCGCTTGAACGAAACCGGTTCCTTCTCCGACCACCAGCGGGGCGTACTTCGGACCCAGGAAACCGGGGCCATACGCGTTTGGACTGAGGATGCTGTTCGGTGCAATGCTGACAAAGTTGGGAAGCTCGGCCTGGCTGGCTCCCAGTTCTTTACTCAGGAACGATCCGATTGTGGGATAACTGAGCGGACCGGAAGGCAAATAGCCGGTGCGCAGTAAATATGTCGCGCGCGTATGGTCTCCTTCTTTGGTGCTCATCGAACGAATGGGAGTCAGGTGTTTCATCACCTTAGCTAAATTGGGAAGATGCTCTGAAATTTGAATCCCGGGGACATCGGTTTCGATGGGTTTGAAGGGGCCGCCGTTTTCATGATCGGGTTTTAAGTCGAAGGTATCACATTGACTGGGGCCACCCGACATCCAGAGGAGGATACAGGCACGCTTTCTCTGTGGATCGTTGGCCGTTTCTGCTGCCAGTCTGCGTAACCAGCCGGACATTCCCGTGCCGAGTACTCCCATTGCTGAAAGCTGCATGAACTGGCGGCGGGAGATTTCCTGTTTTTGATTTTTGATAAATCTACCCATTTCTGGCATCCTCGTGAAAATATGACTTCCACTTTATTTTAGAGGTTTTTTTGAAACAATTGCGAGCATTTTCTAGTAAGAATCTCTGAGTTAAGCGGGTGATGCTTCGGTTGACGCGCCGTTTGTGTTTCGGTTTTTGGTTTTCATTCGTTAAGATACCCGTTGGCTTAGCGTTTTACTTAACAAATCCCCATTTCCTTCGTTTTACTGCATATTTTTTTTGGTCAGGTGTGATTTCATGTTGATTCCCAGAGTGCCTTGTTTCCTCTGTCTGATTGGTCTCTTTTCTTTAATCCTGTTTGAGCAACCAGTTAACGCAGAACAGAAGTCTGAACTTCCCTATCTTCAGCGACAAAATGTCGTGTATGCAGAAGTGTATGGCGTGGGCTTGCTGCTGGATATATTTACTCCCCGCGGTGAGGCAAATGGTTTGGCCATCGTGGATATTGCCTCTGGTGCTTACCATTCTGATCGTGGAAAAATTCGAGATCACAAGCGGGCGCAAATGTTCGATATTTTTTGCGGTCGAGGTTATACGGTATTTGCGATTCGTCCCGGATCGATTGGCAAATTTAACGGCCCGGAAATGCTGGAAAATGTGAACCGTGGGATCGTCTGGGTGAAATCACATGCGAAAGAATATCAAATCGATCCTGATCGACTGGCATTATTGGGTGCTTCCGCGGGTGGGCACCTGGCCTGCATGGCGGCAGTGTCTGCCAATGATCCTCAATCCAAAACGCGCGTGAAAGCAGTGGGTGTGTTTTTTCCTCCCACCGACCTGATGAATTATGGAGGGCTGAAAATCGATATCAGTGGTAATGATCCCCTTGGGAATTCCATTCGGCGGTTGATCACGCCGCGGGGTTCTGAAACCGGTTCTGAAACTATCGACGAGAAAAAACTGGATGAATTGCGAACCGCATTTTCACCCGCGCGACTTGTCAAACCGGGGTTGCCGCCGTTTTTGTTGATTCACGGAACAGCCGACTTCATGGTGCCTCTACAGCAATCCCGGACCATGGTCGCCGCTTTGGAGAAGGCGAATGTTCCCGTGACCTTAATCGTCAAAAAGGGAGGGGGTCACCCCTGGCCGACGATCCATGAAGAAGTGGAAAAAATGGCAAACTGGATTGATGAGCAGCTGAAGTAATCTTGCTGGCGAATTAAAAAAAACAGGATGATCGGGTAGGCGGTCATCCTGTTTTTAATTTTGCTAATGGGAATCGTGTTAGTCTAGAAACGCAAAGTGGTCTGCACGTAGAACTGTGTTGCCGTATTGCGTGGGGGGATATTCGTGCCAACGAAAGAACCGTACCAGAACCAGGAATAACCGGCTTGGATATTGAAGTTCGGGTTAAAGGTATAGGTACCGATCAGGTCGAGTTCCTGACCGATGTCCCGGCTGCCTCCCAATGTTCCTGTAGGGGCTCCTGCCACGTTATAAAGAAAATCGTTGGCGGTTGCTTTTTCGAACCAGTGAAACGCGCCTACCAGGCCGACTTTTTTCGATGGCTTCGCATTCAGCTGCAGACTGTAATCGTACAGGTTCTGTCCTGAGAGGTTATCGATAATTCCCCAGTAGGCATGACCCAACGGATAGAGTGTGTTGAACGTATTGTTGGTAGTTCCACCCGGATTAGAATTACCTGATCCATAGTAGAACAGTCCGCTCAAGCGTGGACTCCAGGGCAAGCTGGTCCAGGTATGCCCTAAGACGGAGGTAAAGAAGCCGGCCGAAACTCTCTGGCCATTGTCGTTACCAAACTGGTACGCGCCTTCTGTTTCGAAATCCCAGATGCCAGTGACATCGCAGCAGGCGTCCAAAACTTCCGATGTGGTTCTGTAGCGAGCCCCCACTGTGTGCCGGGAACCATCGGGGCGATTCGCGGTCACTGTTTCATCTCGCAACCATAAATAATACAGGTCGATTAACTGCGGCGAGTCTGAGAGAAACGAGAGGTAAACACCACTGAATGTGGTTGAAGTATCGGGTTTATCTCGACCATTATCGTATTGACTTAAGGGAACATTTCCAGCAGCTGTGTTGACCGGGTTTGTAATAAACGCGTCGATCCGCAAAGAGTCGGAATGGTGAAAATATTTAAAGCCTTCAAAGTTTCGGCGAGTATTTGACCAGTCGAGAGGCGAAACCAATCGTTGTGCCCCGTAGAGTAGTTCCTGTCGTCCATAGCGGAACCAGCCTGGTGTCCCATCTGTCTCATGCAGTTTGACATCGACAAACGCGTTCTGGATATTCCAGCGATTGATGTCGATTCCCAATGGCGGCAAATCATTATCAAAGATGGAACCATCTAGCATTTCGAAGTAAACGCGTGCCACATCACTAACTTGTAGATCAAAATACTGACGCCAGCGCCAGAGATTGTAGTCGGTGTTGATAGGTCCGCCTGGTCTGAGCCGATTTTGTTCGTGCATATAGCGATGACGTAATTCGCCGCCAACAGAAAGTGTGTAGGGAGAGCATTCGTCTCCCAGACACATCATCTTCAGTTCTTCGCCGAACAAGTAAGGGCTTGATGGATTACCGAGATAGGCCCCAAATGTATTATTGAAAAATAATGGCTTGTAAGGGTTGGGAGCCGGCTTGGACGGTGCGGGATCATCAAAGATAATCTCATCTTCCGACTCTGTGACTTCCGGTTTCAGTTGATTCTCCGGGGCCGGTTGAGAAACGGACTGAAAGACTTCAGCCGGTTCTGTGAGTGCCAACTGGTTTTCCTCGGATTCTGCTAACGCGGAAGGAGCCGGTGGAAGCTCTATCTGATCTGGTTCTGCTTTTACCGTTAATGCTGAAAACGTTGTAGCCATCAAAGCCAGTGAAAAAATTGCGTGAAGACGCATTTTGCATTCCTTGCTGATACGTGCCTGGATGAGGAACTTCTGGTTCTCTCAATCGTGCAAATAAATTGCCCAAGAATTTTTGACTGACTTAAGTCAAGTTTCTCTCACAGAAGGTCATCTTGGATAAATTGATCCCCTTTAGTTTGGATCGGATCGTAGGGTTCAAATCAATCATGCTGATCGGAATGAATTGAACGAATCACGAGAACTTCAAAAGCGCTCTGACAACTATATTCCTAATCCAATTCTGCCACGTAATCAGAACATTTTCACCAAAGGATTTAACCGCTACAATTTCTCTGGCCTGACAGTGTTGAGACATCTCTTCGGACAGTTTGCTGTTTGCGGACGGGCTCTGAACGGAAAAAAGTTAGAGAATCTGGCGAAGGAATCCGGGTGTCTTTCTGGACTATGAAAATAGCCATCACTTCAGGACATCGATTACCACTGGACACCCAGCATAAGAGAATTGAGTCCGCTGCCGATTCCCAGTAAGGCCACGCGATCTTGTTCTTTCAGGACCTGGTTTTCAATTCCCAGCGCCCAGGCCATGGGGAGCGCGGCGGCTCCCGTATTTCCGAGTGTTTCCACCGTGGGATAATCCAGGGCGGGATCGAGTCCCAGTTTTTCGAGCAGAAGTTTGCGATGTGCTTTACCTACCTGATGTGTAAAAACGCGATCCACGTCTGCATTTTTCCAGCCCAGCGTTTTTTTGGTTTTTTCCCAGGTAGGAATAGCCAGATTGACGCCTGCTACCAGTAACGATTCCGAGTCGGTCTGCATCCGTGGCCGATGGTCGCCATGTTTTTGCGCTTCTACGCCACCTGCACAGAGTTCGTGTTGAGAAGTGTCCGTGCGAAACGTTCCTCCCAGTAATCGGTGACCTGTCTGGCTCAGACTCCGATCACAGAGCAGAATCGCAGCCGATCCACTGCCGATAGTGAGCGAGGCGAAATCGTTTTTGATCGATTTGCGGGTCAAAGCAGGGTCATTTAACAGATCTTCAATGGTGCCTTCCACAAGATCACGTCCGACTTCGGTGCCCACAACTATGCCTGCGCGAATCTGGCCCATCTCGATCATATTTGCCAGAAATACCATCCCGTTAAGTAAACCGAGGCAGGCATTACTGATATCGAGCACGAGCGCATTGTCTGGCAGACCCGCTGCATGGTGCACTCCGCTGGCAGTAGCAGGCTCTAATTGATCGCGGCAGACAGAACCATGAATCAAGGCACCCACGTAGTTTCGATCCAGCTGTGTTTGATCGAGCAGGCGATTCACCGTTTGCGCACTAATAACTCCCGGGGCTGTGCCTCGATCAAAAAAGCGACGTTCCTGGATGCCCGTCATCAACTCCAGCCTGCCCGCAGGTAAGCCTAACCGTTCATAGACCGGTTCCAGTTGCGCTTCAATATCGTCTGAAGTGACGATATGTGGAGGCAAAATACAACTAACGGCTTCGATGCAGACGTGCTCATAACGCATAAGCGGTATCGTATTCCCAATTCAACAGGCCAAAAACGGTGAAAATCATTGCGCATAGGCAACAGATAAACTGCGCGCAAGGAGATCGTCCTATTGAATTGAATCAGGGAAGTAAACTCAACCGAAGCGCTAAAAAATCTCAGACCTGAGCAGCACTTTGTTTTCGAGGCGATGAATTGAGT
>NZ_CALEMX010000172.1 GCF_937910335.1 uncultured Gimesia sp.
TGGGAGGCCGGCAGCCGACTTATGCGGGTTAAGGGCTTCAGGCCCCTTTGAATCAAGTATATTAGTATGAATAGCTCGATGGTTACGTGGGGTTTGATTTCGCCCGTTCGCGTAATTCTGGCAGGACCGCACGAACTCCATTTGCTCCGATACTAACAATGGAGCCGATATTAACGAATCGATACCCATCATCAATTGCCTGTCGGCAGCGGTCGAGATCTCCAAAGGTAATGCCCGCGGGTTTATTCGCTGTGGCCACACGTTTGGGGAAATCGGCCAATAGTTTGACAACTTCTGGATGTTGTATTTGTCCAATGACGCCTAGGGAAGCGGAAAGGTCCATTGGCCCGGCAAAGAGGACATCAATGCCATCAACGGCTGCAATTTCCTCGATATTTTCGATGCCTTCCGGTGATTCGATTTGCGCAATAATTGCTGTTTCTTCATTGGCATGAGGGAGATAATCATCGAAGGAAAAGTCCATGAACATCGTCCAGTCGGGCGAGACGCCTCTGGTTCCTTCGGGAGGATACTTGGCATATTGTACGGCGAGTTTTGCTTCTTCTGCATTATTGATCTGGGGAACCATGATGGTGTTGGCTCCGATATCTAATGCTTTTTTGAAGAAAATCGGGTCGAGGCCAGGAACGCGAATCATGGGCATGCAGTTTTTTCGGCGGGCGATCTCAGGGATATGCTTGACTTCATTGACCCCGTAAGGACGATGTTCCAAGTCGATCCACAAAAAATCGACTCCTGTATCCACTGAGAGTTTGGCAATAATTTCTGAGGCATCAGGCATGGCAACGCCTAAAGCCACTTCTCCCTGAGCAAGCAGTGTTTTGATTTTATTTACGAACATGTCAGGGTCCAGCAATCAATGTGTATGGTGTTTGGGATGGAAATTCAGACAAAAAAGCAACGCCTATGATAGGCTGACAAAAACAAACGGCATACCCTGAGAGAGTATGCCGTTGAGGATTTCTGATTTTTATTGGAATTCAGTACCACGTCGGACTATTGACTGATATAGTAGATCGCCGGGTCATCAATGATCCATTCGGTTGACCATGTTCTGCCATCGTCCTGATTACAGACGTTGAAGAATGCGGTATGAAAGGATTGAATTCGAGTTCCATAAGGGGCATGTGAAGCAAATCGGTCTGCGTGGGTCAAAGGATCCACGCCCGGGCTGGCATAGTAGTGTGTACGACCATCGGGAGTAAACGACATTCCGAGTGTCCACCAGCCAGTCTGCTTGATTTCGGGGCCGATAAAATCCTGTCCGGTACTGTCAGCCCGTACGACAAACATAGCGGAATCTTCACTGTTCGGAGAATCTGTTTTACTGTTGAACTGAATGAACATTCCCAGGTAGACGGTTTCAATTTTGGTGGTCGGGCCGCGAGAAAAGAATCTTCTGCGTGAAGGTTTTTTCGATTTCATTGGGGCTTTCACAGCGGCACGAAAGCCAAAGGAAGTTCCTGTTTTATCTTCCCATTCTTCAAATGGGGGAATGTAGACGCGTGTGACGACGCTGGGAGAATAAGCTACAGAGATCATTGAGCCCTGCATGATCAGGTCATCCTGATTGGTTCCTCGGCTGCCTTGTCCTGGAACTCCCGTATGCAGTGATTTCATCATCAAAGCACCTTTACTGCCGGGAAGCCCTCCTGCAGGTGTTGGCACCCGCTGGATCATATCGGGTTGCCCTCGCTTGGCACTTTCGGTCCAGATGTTATTCGTGGATTGTCCCAAAGGATAACGCGTCTGTTTGTCAACATTCGTACTGCTTTTGGGAAGATTCGTAATAAATTCCCAACTCTCATCTTCAAAATCATCCCAGGCACCTTCTACACGCGTTCCTGTGCCCGGTAGAACCTGTGCACTTAAATCGGCACCTGCCAATAGAAATGAAGTGCCCGCTAATAAAGCCATAAAATGTCTGGAGAAAAAATGATTCCAATTGAGAAGCATGGTTTTCTGTTCCCGGCAATAATGATGAAAGAAGAGAGAAGTTTTGTAATGTGGCGCTTGGGATGTTACTCACAGTCGAGAATTGAACAGACCCGTCCCTGCTGTGTGCAGTTATTCCGCAATTGTCGTATTACTGGAATTATCGGATAGATCGGCAGGAATGGTTCAAATTATCTTGATGCGTTTGATTTACTGTAAGCTCTTATCAGGTCGTTGTTTTCTGTCCCGAAATACCTCTAAAAGTAAAAAGGGCGCCTCCGAATATTGGTCTTGGAAAGCATACATTCGCTGTATCTTTTGTATTTTGACTGTTCCGTATAGATTCCGGCTTTCCTTGGTGAATTCGTTGTGCTGAATTGGATTTCGAAAATAGACTCGCTAAGATAGCGGCTTGGTTTTTAACCATAATCGTGTCTTTCAACCGGTTTAAATACAAAATCAGTTCAATTCATGAGAGGCCTTGGCGCGAGTGCCTCAGAAAATCCTTTCGATTACATCAAGATTTCGAGAACGTAATGACAGATCCCCATCTCTCTGAGCAGGATGCTCTTTCTCAGAGTTTACTGAATACTAAGCAGGAAGAACTCATTCTGGTCCTGGATTTCGGGTCTCAAACATCGCAACTGATTACGAGACGTGTCCGCGAGCAGAATGTTTTCAGTCAACTGGCGCGGCCGACTCTGAGCGCTGAACGAATCAAGGAACTCAATCCGAAAGGGATTATTCTTTCTGGTGGTCCAGCCAGTGTTTATGGTAAAGATTCACCTCAGCCTGATCCGGAAATTTTTAACCTGGGGATTCCGATCCTGGGAATCTGTTACGGAATGCAACTGGTTTGTGCTTCTCAGGGCTGCGAGGTGACAGGGGGTGAATCACGGGAATTTGGTAGAACTCCCTGTGCCGTGAGTGATCATTCCAGTCTGTTCTCGGGTGTTCCCACAAATTTGATTGCCTGGATGAGTCATGGCGATCAGGTCGAAAATCTGAGCGAACACTTTACCTCTCTGGCATCCACCGAAACCTGTCAGTTTGCTGCTGTCAAACATCATACGAAGCCTCTGTTTGGTCTTCAGTTCCATCCGGAAGTCACGCATACCGAATTTGGTGGCATGTTGCTGTCCAATTTTGTGCGAATGGTCTGTGGATGTGAGGGAACCTGGAAAATCTCGAATTTGATTGAGCAGGAAGTGGCATTAATTCGAGAACGTGTGGGTGATAAGCAAGTGATTTGTGGTCTCTCGGGGGGAGTCGATTCTTCCGTGGTCGCCGCCTTGCTCTATCAGGCTATCGGTTCACAGCTATCATGTATTTTTGTTGACAATGGTTTGCTGAGAAAAGGGGAAGCGGATGAAGTGTCCTGTCGCTTTGGCGAGCACTTTAAAACGGATCTGCATGTTGTGAACGCGCGTCAGATGTTTTTATCAGAACTGAAGGGTGTTACAGATCCGCAGAAAAAGCGGAAAATTATTGGCCGCCTGTTTATTGAAGTGTTTCAGAAAGAGGCCGAGTCGATTGAGAATGCGCAATTTCTCGCTCAGGGAACTCTGTACCCTGATGTGATTGAATCGGGAGCCAATCCCGATGGTCCGGCTGCGACCATCAAGTCGCACCACAATGTGGGAGGCTTACCGGAAAAACTGGGCTTTGATTTGATTGAACCTCTCCGTGAACTGTTTAAAGATGAAGTTCGTGAAATGGGTCATGAATTAGGCTTGCCTGACGAATTGATTTATCGGCATCCTTTTCCCGGGCCGGGTTTGGCAGTTCGTTGTCTGGGCGAAGTGACTGAAGTGCGTTTGGATGTGCTTCGAGAAGCAGATCTGATTGTGATTGAAGAATTACACAAGGCAAATCTGTATCGAAAAACGAATCAGGCTTTTGCGGTTCTACTTCCGATTCAATCGGTGGGAGTGATGGGCGATGGTCGAACTTATGAAGATGTGGCAGCGATTCGTGCAGTCGAAACAGACGATTTTATGACCGCCAACTGGTCGCCTTTGCCTCACGAAGTTCTCGAACGTATGTCGACCCGGATAACAAATAATGTCAGGGGCATCAATCGCGTGGTCTATGATATCAGCTCGAAACCGCCCAGTACCATTGAATGGGAATAAGTTCCGTTCCAGACCGATTTTCTCCCGGGAACTGGAAGAGAAAAACGTAGTCACAAATAGTACAAGAAACGTGCTTCTGGTTTTCGCGTGAACTGGGCTTGATTTTCGAAGTGATCCGGCTATGTTAGAATGTATTCGTTAAGATTCTTTACAATTTAAAGTCCCACAGAAGTCAGAACGATGCAAAATTGCTTACATTCTGCTGAGTCACTGTAATTTTGCAGACTTCGTGTGTTACTTCCCACCTTTGGATTCCTCACACATTAATTGCATTTCTTGAATGAGAAAGTCGGAGAACATGATTTCGGTTTCGGAAAGAAAAGTTATTTGTCTGGCGGCGATTTGTTTATCTGTCTTGATATTGGCAGGTGGCAGTTATTTTTCAGCAGCTACAGCTCAAAAACCTCTGGCTGACGAGGGGGACTTGTCAAAGCGGTTGAAGCGTGTTCCTGCGACGCCTCCAAAGGACTCTTTAAAGGGATTTCGATTAGAGCATGGTTTTGGATTGGAACTGGTGGCAGCTGAGCCGACGGTGATGGATCCTGTTGACGCCTGTTTCGATGAAAACGGTCAAATGTATGTTGCCGAAATGCGAGGTTATCCTTATCTCCCGGAACAGCGTCCCGATTATATTCCTGGTCCCGTTCGAAAGAATGCCGGTGTGATTCGCTTATTGCAGGATACCAACGGTGATGGGAGCATGGATCAAAGTTTTGTCTTTGCAGACACGATTACCTGGCCGACTTCGGTTTGTTGCTATGATGGTGGGGTCTATGTAATTGCACCTCCTAATATTTATTACTTCAAAGATACCGACGGCGATCACAAGGCTGATATTCGTGAGACAGTTTTTACCGGAATACCCACAAAGAATGTGCAAGGCCTGGCTAATAACTTGAAATGGAGTCTGGATAACCATATCTATTTTGCAGGCGGTACGAATGGCGGTTCCATTTTAAAAGATGGAAAAGTAGTCATTCCTTCAGGACGCCGCGATTTGAAGTTGAATCCGAAGACAAGAGAACTGGAAGCGATTTCCGGAGGCTCTCAGTTTGGACATTCGATGGATGATTGGGGAAATCGCTTTGTTTGTAGCAACAGTAACCATATTCAGCATGTTGTGTATCCCAGCCGTTATATTAAGCGAAATGCTTATCTGGCTGTACCGGGTGTGTTAAGGACGGCTGCACGCAGAGGAGCCGCTGCTCCTGTTTACAGACGCAGTCCGCCGGAACCCTATCGAGTGATCAGGACTGCACGGCGCGTTGCAGACCCTGCTTTTCGCAAGCGACTTTCACCTACAGAACAGGTGGCAACGGGTTTCTTTACCTCCGCTACAGGGGTGACCATTTATCGTGGCGGTGCTTATCCCCTTGAGTTTCAGGGAAATGCTTTCATCGGCGATGTGGGCGGTAATTTGATCCATCGGAAAACAATGGAACAAAAGGGAGCCTCCCATGTTGCGACGCGCGCGGACGAGAAGACCGAGTTCATCACTTCCAAGGATAACTGGTTTCGTCCCGTGAACTTTGTCAATGCACCTGATGGCACGCTCTGGGTTCTAGATATGTATCGTGAAACGATTGAACATCCCTTTTCGATTCCCGAAGATATCAAACGTCATCTCGATCTGGAAAGTGGTTTTGATCGGGGGCGCGTTTATCGTCTGGTTCACCCGAAAGGGACTAAATTTAAAGTATTGAAATTAGGAAAAATGCCCATTGATCAACTGGTTTTGCAGTTGGAATCACCCAATAGCTGGAATCGGGAAACCGCCCAGCGTTTGATTTGGGAACGACAGGACAAGTCGGCAATAGAACCTCTGGTCAACCTGTTACAAACTTCAAAACAACCACTGGGACGCCTGCATGCATTATGGTCATTGGATGGTTTGAATGCGTTAAATGCGGAACTGTTATTGAAGGCATTAAAAGATCGTGAACCTGGAGTCAGAGAGCATGCGATTCGTCTTTCTGAAAAATACTCACAGAAGAATCCCGAGCTGTCAGGGGCCGTGCTGAAACTGACAGCGGACCCGGATTATCGTGTTCAACTGCAGTTAGCCTTTTCACTGGGTGAGTTTGAAAAGCAGGCGGCAATTGCGGGTTTGACAAAGCTGGTTGATTCCCGGAATTTTGACCGTGATTTGCAGGTGGCTGTCTTGACTTCGTCCGCAGATATCGCGGGACCCTTGGCTGTGAATTATCTGCGGGAATCGAAGGGGAAACTTTCCGGAAGCAAGCGTGGTCTGGTGATTGAATTATTACGAATTGCGGGAGCGAAAAAGGATACGAACGATTCCCTCGCCGTTCTGGGCTATGTTTCCGATGATTCAATTTCTCTGTTGCAGAAACAGTTGGTGCTCGGTGCGTTGGGCGAAGGTCTGGGGCGTCGAGGTGCTTCTCTGGGCACTTTGCTCAATGACAGCAAGCTTGATTCCAAAATGAAACAGCGTTTTGATAAAACCATTTCCGATGCAGTTCAAATCGCTGGGGATGAAGACAAACCTCTTGCTGAGCGAGTTGCCGCCA
The DNA here is from genome assembly GCF_937910335.1 of uncultured Gimesia sp. Lineage (GTDB taxonomy): Bacteria > Planctomycetota > Planctomycetia > Planctomycetales > Planctomycetaceae > Gimesia. The sequence continues at coordinate 6,623 of NZ_CALEMX010000172.1, forward strand.
TACGCTTATTAGGCTTTATGGATTATGGTGTTGCCGGTGAAGTACTGGCGGAAGTATTAAACCCGCGTTCAGCACCTAAAATTCAATTAGCGGCTGTCGAGGCTTTGTCACGCATGGGTCATAAAGATGTGAGTTCCGCACTGTTGACCAACTGGTCAGGGTTCAGTCCGGCTGTTCGGACGGATGTGATTGATGCCCTGCTGGGGTCATCGGGGCGGATTGACAGTTTGTTGAATGCCATCAAGAACAAGCAGGTTAAACTGAATGAGATCGCGCGTGACAAAAAAGACTTGTTGATGAATCATCCGAATCATGCGATCCGTAAACGTGCTCGAACAGTATTGGGGAATGAAGTCAATAAAGACCGTGCTAAAATTGTGCTGGCTTATCAGGCTTCTCTGGAATTGAAGGGAGACATTGCGCGGGGTAAAAAAATCTATATGAAGAATTGCTCGGGTTGTCATAAAGTTGGTGATCAGGGGCATAATGTAGGTCCTGATCTGGCGACAACGAAGAATAAATCAAATAGTGATTTATTGATCGCGATTCTGGATCCCAGTCGTGAAGCCCAGGCCAATTACAACACTTATACGGTGGTCACTGATCAAGGTAAGTTATTTACCGGTATTATTGCTGCCGAAACGGCGACGAGTTATACGATTCGCAGAGCGGAAGGAAAGCAGGATATTATTCTGAGAAATAATATTGATACGCTGCTGTCCAATGGTGTCTCGTTGATGCCGAATGGCCTGGAAAAAGAGGTAAACCCACAGCAGATGGCCGACTTACTGGCATTTATCAAAACGCTGGAACCGCCACCTAAAAAATAAACGTTTCAGTGACGACAATAAAAAAACAGCCCTGCCAAAATTATCTGGCAGGGCTGTTTCATTTATGCGTTGTGCAGGGGAGGTTTACCAGTCCATCCCGATCGAAATGGAACCACCGAGTAGACTGAGGTCTCCCGATTCACTGGAAGCCGATCCGGCACCATTCCACCACATTCCGTCCCAGGCCGCACGGACCCAGACTAGAGCACCGGTTTGCAATACAAAATCTGCTTGTGCACCGATTTGTACTTCAGCGATGCTTAATGATTTTTTGATATCTGTTTGTGCTATCGCAACTGTCGGTCCTGGGGTTCTGTCTTCTGCCGAGTATTTAGAATTCCCCCAGAGGGCGGAATACTTGAGACTGGAAATCAGCGAAACACTGGATGTTCCTTTGGAGCGTCGATCAAATATTCCCAGAGGGCGTCGTGCTTCAGCAAAAACAACCAAACCATCTCCATCGAAGCGGTGTCCGACATCTGATGATACGGGAGCACCACTGGCAGTTCCCTCGGCACGGTAAGTCTGGCTTACTGAAGCATGGCGGTATCCACCACCAAATGTTGTCTGCCATCGTTCAAAATTCAATTCCTGACTCAAGTCAAGATCGATGGTATAGAGCTTTAAATTACTGGAAACACTCATATAGTCTCCCATCGCCCCACCAGCAGATATTCCTCCGGTGGCCGTTTTGGTAGGCAGAGCATTAAAGAAGATGAAGTTGCTTGGGGCAATCGCACTGCTTCCCGAGTTATCTTCAAATTGGAACCAGCGAACTTGTGCGCTGAGTCCTTCGTTATCAATGACACCTAGATTGATACGGGGTGCACTCTGGAAATTGTACGGGAAGTCATTGGATGTTGTGATTGTTGCCATTCCCGATTGGTCTTCTGTGAAAAACGCGGTGTCAGAATCGAAACCGGGTTTCAGGAAAACTGCTGCCGCCCCAGCGACGATTCCCAGACGTTCGTAAACCGTATCATCCAGGTAAGGATCTTCGATCCAGTCTCCCTGAGTATATTCTTCAACTGGCCCGTAATACTCTCCCTGCGCGTAATTTTCGGGCATGGCAATCGGAGAAACATCAGAAGTCCGCGGAGAAGCGGGCGCGAATGAGACGGCATCAATTGCTGGTTCATACTCTGAAGGCTCATAGACTTCTGAAACATTTGAAATTCTGAAGACTCCTTCAGATTCATTTGATGGTTTGATCGGTAAATCAGATTGAGAATAAAGTGGCTGTATCGAAATGCAGCAGATTCCCGTGATTATCAAGCCAACGAATCCGTTCGTTCTCATAGCTTAATCTCTCCATTTCAGCTCAAGCAAAATCGGTTGGGACTCAGATGACTGAAAGATGCTAATTAAAAACTAACCGCTCCGACAAAACACACTTTGTGCGTTCAGAGTATATATTTGTTCGTAAGTACAGCAGTAGGGTTGGGCTATGTGGATAACCCACTGTCATAATTGATCGGCTCGTTATTGCCCAGAAGACCATTAAAAACGTCACATCTTGCAAAAACAGTCCGATTTTTCGGCCAGAATGATTCAAGTGTATAGTTAACATTATGGTTAATCTGATCGCAGTCCAGCCCGTGATTTGCAAACACATTTCATTAAATCATATCTATTAAACGAGTTGGGGATTTAGAAAAAAAATAAAAATGCTGGTGCCAGGAAATGATTCATCGTTAGTTTTGTTGTTGTCATACGTCTGTACCATGAGATTTTCAAGTGATGACACAGGGTGAAGCGAACAGATCTGAGTTCATTTTCATCTACTTGTTTATCTCGTATGTAGATTTTGTGTTTCTTGCATGACTGTTACAAATGGAATGGGGCAGTTATATTTTACCTATTTTACGCAAATTTCTTTGACATCGGTTCAGACTAGTTTTTAGCATCAAAGACTGGGTTTCTGTCTTTGTGCAGAAATCAATTAAAACAATTGAGTGTTCGGACGTTCTGTTTGCGGAGCGGTCTTGTTTTAGAGTTCATTGAATTGAATCAGAGATTAACAACTAACAACAAAACATATTGGCATTTTGGATTACTTAAATAATGGAAGTGTGCTGTGAAAACTCACTTCATTTATAGTAAAATG
>NZ_CALEMX010000173.1 GCF_937910335.1 uncultured Gimesia sp.
CGAATGTAAAGTCACCGACCAGTCCGTTGAGCAATAGTAATTAAGTAAAACACACTTCAAAGTTACTGCCGACCGTCTTCAGCACTATACCAATGATGAATTTTTATGCGATGATTGCGGACATCGCTATCAGCCAAAGGTGCATAGTCAACCTTACATTGTTCAATTCGGTGCCATCCTTATCGGTATTGCCATTTTCTTAGTATTCAAACTACAGGCTCCCCCTTGGCTCTACGCTTTGCTGCCAGTATTGATCGGTGGCTTCATGCTAAGGTACCACAACAAAGACCGACGTGTTGCCACACCTGACGGAAAGCAAAGGAGACGGTATGGTGATATTATCCCTGAATGCCCTGAATGTCGTAGTACAAAAGCAACAAAAGTCGCATAGTTCACCGCGAGGGTATGCGCACTCTCTTCAAGAACGATTAACTCAGAAAGACTTCGTAAAATGCTCGGATGGTTCCGTTCAAAGCCAACTTGCCCCGTCTCGGAAGAGAACAAGGCATGGATTGAGAATCGTTTTTCATGGTTTGTTGATGAGTTCGGCCTCGAGCGACTCAAATATTCGGAACTGATCCATCCTACAACTGACTTTTTTCCAGCCGACTATGATTATACGGCAGCTGGTATCTGGGAGATCATGAACCGGGTCGCAAAGTTCATGGATGTCGAACCATCTTTATTACGGCTCGAATTTTATCGACACTCACTTCCAGACATTGAAGGGATGTGGAATCACGGAACGTCCGGACTGTATTTCGAATCTGACGGACAGTTCGATATTTGGCTTGAGATGGAGACTCTGAAAGACCCACTGCATGTAGTTGCCACGCTCGCACATGAAATAGGACATGTCGTCTTACTCGGGCAACAGCGCATTTCGCCCGATGAAGAAGATCAAGAACCGTTAACCGACCTCTTAACGGTGTTTTTCGGCCTCGGTCTTTTTTCAGCAAACAATGTGATACACGAAAACTACTGGAACGATGGCCCATTATCCGGTTGGAGCATCGGCCGACGGGGATATGTGACAATGGAAATGTATGGTTATGCATTTGCCCTCTACGCACTCGCACGTGGTGAAACATCCCCAAAGTGGCTCTCGCAATTACGTTTGGACGTTCGGTCGGCATGCAAAAAAGGCATTCGTTTCATCAACGAAACCGGCGATTGCAACTGTTCGTTTATCAAAACGAAATTTATTTAAGGGACACAAAAGGGAGCAGCGACTGTCTTAAATTCCGTCCAGCCGGTGAAGAGTTTCAGCTGCTTAATCGTTCTGTTGCGCGAATGACTCTGTTTGAGAAACCGGACGATTACACCACAACCGGCAGTGCCATTCGTTCCTGACTCCTTTATATTTCTTGCAATCATCGAGACATGAAAAATAAGCGCTGATCCGAGAGATTCTAAGATCTGGTTCCAAGTCACTATTCCAGTTCCATACCGCCGGCACTTTCGATGAAGAGTACGCGTGGGAGCTTTCCGACGAACGATTCCATACGACTGAAGAACGCGGACTCAGCACTTTCAGCCGGCGGTTCAAATCCGAGAATCACGACCGCGGCATTGGCTGAGGTTTGCTGAATCGCCTCAGCGGGATCGGAAGAGACGACGACCACCGGTTCCGCGGAAATCCGCGCGGAGGCGGAGAGTTCCTCGATATGGCTTGTCACTTCGTCGACCGCCTCATCATTGGAAACGGCACGCAAGACGCGAATCCGATTGTGGCGCCATTCAGGGTTCTGATGTAACAGATGGGCCAGCAGAAGCATCAGCGATCCATTCCGTCTGCCACGCCACCAGACGTCGATTGTCCCGATGGGGATCTCCCACGCATCGTTCACCAACCCGATTTCATCGCCCTCTTCTTCCCGATAGCCAAGAAATCGAATCGCTATGATACTGCGACCCATTCGAGAAACAAGACGAACGGTGGACCCGAATGACTCAGACCTTTGAGGGTCGTTCGGCCAGCCAAGCAAAACTGTGTTCGGACGCAAACCGCCGATGCCGTGGCATTGCACCAATGCCTCGACCCCATCCGAGAGATATTCCGATACCACAACTGCCGGAAAAGCGAGCAGCTCTTCTTTCGCGATAAACGCGCGCAAGGTCTTTTCGAATTTTTCGCGACGTTCCGCGTGTTCCTCAATGTCCCCCGTCACAACATGTGCAATCGAGAGAATGCCGTGCCCCGACGTCAGCCAGTGACCGTAAACCGCCAGATGGGGTCGATTCCAGGCTGTGCCGCTTAGCGCCAGAATCGTCGGCCGCCAGTTCTTGGGATGATAGGCTTCCTGTTCGAGTTTCAGCAGACTTTGACGGGCTCGCTCAAATACCACGCCACTGTGCAGGTCGCCCCAGCGGGATTCAATTTCGCGATAGTGAATGAACCAGTATAAGCCACTGATTACCACAATACTGGCACTCGCCCAAATCCAGTTTGTCAAAAACATCACGGCCAGACAGCCCACCGCGCCCATTAAAGAGACAGACCAGTTGCAATAGCGGAACGTAGGTCGGTAGCTGGGGTTTTTGGTGATCGCTTCATAAAATGTCGCCAGATTCAATAAGCCATATGTGATCATGAAAAACATTGTGATGATCGGAGCGATCGCATTCAGGTCTCCCAGCAGAATACAGATCTGGGCGATCACGAACGTCAGCACTGTCGCTCTGCGTGGCTCACGACTGGAGCCGCTTCCCGCACCAAAAAACGTGAGCCGTTTGAAAATTTCATCACGCGCAAATGCCTGCAGAATACGAGGCGCACCCATCATGGAACCTAGCGCAGACGAGAGTGTCGCGGCGAACACGCCGACTGTTATCAGCACCGGCCAGACGGAAATGTTTTTCATGATTAGGTTGTTGTCAATCAGATCTGTATACGGCCGAGTCCCACCCAGAAGGAGAGCCAGGGAAAGGTAAATCACTGCTGTCACGATGACAGAACCCAGAGTTCCCCGCGGGATCGATCGCGAAGGATTCTTCAAATCCCCGGACATATTGGCGCCCGCCATGATGCCGGTGACCGCCGGGAAGAAGAGTGCGAACATTGTGAACAGCGATTCCCCCTCCGTGTAATGCGGCATGAGATTTTCGCGCATAATGCTGAGATCAAAGCTGGAAAACGCCCCCAGGTAGAATGAACCCAGCGCAGCGGCCAGGATCGCGAGGATAAAATACTGAACTTTGATTGTCCAACCAGCCCCGATATACACACAGACAAACGTGATAACATTGATCAACGTCGCAATGATGATGAAGTGGCCTTCCCAGGCAGAGAAGGTTCCCACAAACGCTTCAGTAAAACCGATGACATACATCGCCACAGAGATGGCCTGAGCCAGATAAAACACAACGCCGATGGCCCCACCAAACTCAACACCCAGACTCCGGCTGATCAGATAGTAAGCACCGCCTCCTTTGACTCGCGTGTTCGACGCGATGGCGGAGAGTGACAGCGTCGTCAGTGTAGTAATCGTTTTCGAAGCCAACACGATCAGGAGTGCATACAACACGCCCGCCTGTCCGACCACCTGGCCAAACCGCAAGAACATGATCACACCCAGAATAGTCAGCGTGCATGGTGTAAAAACACCACCTAATGTGCCGAACTTCATGCGCGGCTGGTCTTCCTGACTCATAAAAAGGCTCACTGATTCCTGATGATGAAAATGAGATCTGTGCAACTGGTAGAAGTAAAGCGTATCCATTATGGAATGAGTGATAATATGGTCTGCTTCAAGTGGGACGCGTTATTTTAGCAGAATTTCTGCAAAACGGAAGGTGGACGCAGCCATACAGGCAGACGATATCAGGAGATGAGGCTTCAGTGAAGGAATTCCTGATGAGCAAATAAAGGTGTCAGCATCGAATGGCACTGCCGATGATCTTTGAATTGTAATAGCGCCTCCAAGCACGACACACAAAAAAAGACTGGTCTCATTTAATTGTATCCTGACCCCTTTTGTCCCTTCGTCCTTGTGTTCGACAGATCCTTATGCATTCGGCTTATCCGACACCGCGAGGACTCGGTTCTTTGCAGCGAAACTGACGGGCTTGGAATAATCTAAGATCTGGCAGACTTCCTGCCCGTCACGAATGACGGGAGTTGGCTGCTCGATCACGAAATCGCAAAAATGGGGGACATTGAATGCGGCGAATGCCAGTCGGACGCTGTCAACTGCGGGATCAAAACGCTGAGTTAAGTCGGAGCAGGCGATCGGGCCGGTATCGACCTGCCAAAGGTAGTTGTCCTGGCTGATGTTCATCGTTTTGGTGGGATACTCCATCAGGCACCGGAGACCAGTCTCCTCGTTGGTGATCTCGGTTTGGGCAATAAGCAGAGTGGCAGTTGCGGTGGCATCACGAATTTGCTCAAACATCTTCAGCTCAGCGACTGTCTTACCGAATTGTACCCGAACGTGCGGTTCTCCCCATACATCCTTGAACTTTTGCAGTTGTCGATAGGTTTCACGTGCATCAACGTGCCGCCGCAGAATCAACAGACATTCGTCGGCCATAAGTTCCTGAGCGAAGTATCGATCGCAAATAATGGCCACCAATATTTCTGGCTATGTCTGGTGATTCAAAGTACAATTGCGGTTCGTTGCCCAACGTGTCATGAGCGACTTTTCCGGACAGCGCATACTAACCAGCGACCATGCATGACCAGCCGCCAACAAGTCATGCTTGGCGTACGAAAGCAGCAAAAAATTCCAGGAGAACTCACCTTGAAACGATTCCTGATCATCTTATTCTTCTCGGCGACCCTGGTGCATGCCGCCGATCCCCCCGTTCGTTGGAATTCCAAATTCAACGAGACCTATCAGAGTCCAGCGGTAGGTACACCGGTATCGTTCCCCGTTCAGACCCCTCCAAAGGTCGCTGGAATGAAGGCTTACCCTTTGGTCATCAACCTCAACGGCAAACTGCGTGTGGACCCGAGCGAAAAGTTTCCGTTTTTTCAGGCAACACCCACTTATAACCGCATCTGGGGCTACCGCGCGATGTCCACTTACGACGTGATGCAAGTGATCGCCCGCATGAAAAATAAGTATCCCATCGATGCCGATCGCGTTTACCTGGTCGGCTCTTCCGCGGGTGGGAGTGGCGCGATGCATCTTGCCTCCAGTTATCCGGATCAATTCGCCGCCATGATTCCCTTAGTGGCGGCAGGCAACAACTACCCGCTTGCCAATTTCAAAAACCTTCCCGTTGCCTTTCACCATGGAGACAGAGACTGGACGTCAGCGATCTGCAACGCACGAGTACAGTCACAAAGAATGCAAGAATTGGGTTGCCCGGTGATCCTCAAGGAATATCCGGGCGTCGGCCATTCCGTCCCGGGATCGCACGCACCGCTGATGACCTGGCTCTTCGATCAAAAGCGGAACCCGACTCCAAAGTCAATCACACACGACTGCGAAGCACCTTCACTCGGTCGTTCCTACTGGTTGACCATTCGTGAGTTCGCCAATCCGCACCAGCGCGCATTCGTTGAGGCCACGATTAACGATAAGACTGTGATCATCCATCCGCAGAATATCGTCGCCATTTCGTTGGCCCTCGATCAGTTACCCCACATCACTTCGGTGCAAATTGACAAAACGCGTCTCGCAGCGGCCGCGAACTTTAAGTTCCAGGATGGCACTTGGAAATCCGTAGAGGCAACACCGGAACCGACAACGCGCCCCTACGAAGCGGGCGCTGCCGCGAATTTGTATCAGGGTGAGCCGCTACTCATCGTCTATGGAACCAAGGGCGACCGCACGAATCAACTTCGCGCTGTTGCGCGGACACTCGCAAAGTACGGGGGTCCCGATTTTGCGAAGATGCCCGGCATGTTTCCGGTCGTGGCTGACATTGATCTCACGCCCGAGCAACAGTCGAATGCCAATCTGATTCTAATTGGAACCCCGGCAGAAAACAGTATCAGCGCGGCGATCCTGCCCGCTCTACCGATCAAGATTCAGGAGGACACATTGATCGTCGACGGCAGATCAAAGCTGCCCTTGCAGGATCAGGTATTGAGCATGCTCTACCCCCATCCCAAACATCCGAAACGACTTGTCTATTTGCTCGCACCATTCACCGATGAGTCAGGGTTCGCCCGTTTTGCAGCGAATCCAGCGAAATTCCTCGCGGGACCCGATGGCTTTGATCGGATCAGTCAGGCAGACTTACTTGTGCAAAATAGCAAGCATCATATCGCGCGGCAGATGCAGTTTGGCAAAGATTGGACATGGCTTAAATTTCCAGATGCCAAACTGCCGATTCCAGCCCGCTATGCAAATCGAAGAAACCTCGCCATCAACTACATGGAAATCATGAAAGCAAAATCCAACGCCGACTTCGCGCTCTGGTGGGGTCCCGCCGATCAAGGCATGTGGGGAACAGATCTCAATGATCTGCAACGCTACAATCCCGAATTCTATACCCGAGCCGACTTCCACACTCAGCATCGTCTTTACGAGACCACGATCGGAACTGTCACGGGCGAAGAGCTCAAGGAAATCTGGAACCGCTGGGGAACGAATCAGGTGTTGCAGAGCATCCCTGAAATGAAGCTGAACGCGATTGAAGATGCGAAACAATATCGTCTTCACATTCCCATGGATTTATATATCAAGCTTGGCCAGCGGAAGAAGAATCTAAACAATCCCCAAGCAGGCCCAGGAATTCCAGCCAAGGAAGTCATGGTCGAGATATTCAGAGGCACGGAACGAAAAAGGTAGGGAAAGGCATTCAAATTTCGAATAAAAAGGCGAGTGATTTTTGGGAATCTTTGAGAAAACTACCGACTGAAGGTAACTATATAACTGGGATTTAAGCGGCCTGGTGTCGTTTAATTGAGTCCCAACCCCTTTGAAGAATTCCCGAGCTCTACCGCATCGACTGGGGAACGAGTCCGAATGCCGCCTATGCCATTATCGATCTAAAACACGGACGAATCGTGGAAGACGCCAACCCGGCAACAAAGCGGAATCAATTATTCAGAGGCAACAAACAGTATGATTCAAGCTGTCAATCGAAGCCTGAAATCGGTTCCGGTTACCTTCATTTATCGTGTCTGTTCAGTGTGGATGATATCCTGTCATAAGTACATTTGCTAAGATTGTTCCAAGAGACTCTGCCAACGAAGCCCGGTCATCAAAGGAGATAAAAATGCCAGTCACTTTAACCATTCGAGATGAGAATATGACAGGAGAAACTCTTCACGAATCATTGATTGAATTCCCGAAAGAGACTATTACTGTTCGTGAACTGATTCGTAGCCGTGTTTATCAGGAGGTACAAGACCATAATGTACAAACACCCGAAACATTTCGTGGCTTGATTCAACCAACCGAATCCGAACAGACACTCAACGGCTTCCGTATGAAGAAAAAGCGGCAGATTGACTGGAAGCCACAGTTCGAGAAAGCAATTGAAGCCTTTGAGCGAAATCAAATTTTAATCCTGGTCGATGATCGCCAGGTAGAGTCGGCCGATGAAACGATCACGTTGACACCATCCACCAATATTGCATTTCTCCGTTTGGCATTGCTCGTTGGTGGTTGAATTCGAAATACAACCAGTCAGTTCATCGCGACAGTAGTATAAAGAAACCAATGATAAGCCAGGGTGATTTTGATGTCCTCGTTATTACAATTGAACGAACCGCAAGCAGATGATCCGTTTCGCGAAGAAACTTTGTTGCTGCATGAATTTTTGCGAGAATGTGATAGCACACAAAAATGGCGAGAGGGAGTCCTGGTAACGCAAAGCGGTAAAAAAATCACATCCCAAAACCAAGTCTTTCGGGCACAAATTGCACTCGTTGCCTTGCGTTTGTTGCAAGAAGGCTTGTTGAATAAAGTACCTTATGAAGAAAAGATGATTGCTCTCGAATGTCTCATTTGTAATCTGCATAAGAAAAAACTTCCTTATACGGAAGAAGCGATTATCAGATTGAGTGAGTTTTTTCGCGATGAGCAAAGCAAATACTGGGATAATATCGCTGCAGGAACGTTAGTTCGCAGGATTGATGAATATCTGAAAAAACACGAAGCATCCGCCGCATTAAATACGGAAATAGAACAACTCTCGAAAAAATTTAAAAGAAAAATTGACATCGATGTATTTCGCAAAGCGGCTGTCGCGCTCAATAAAATTATTGGCCAGGCGCCACCCATTACGATCAAGTCGGGAGAAGCCTGGAGCGATCAGGCTTTGGCCGATCTGGAAATAATTCCAGAACAAAAGAAAAAACAATGGAGCTTTTTAATCACACATGCCCAGACAGCCACTGTAGGTAAGCCATCAGAGAAATGGTTGAAAGAGGCTCAGCCCCTGCTGGACGCTGTTACATTTGAAGAGTTTCGTACTCGGATGTTGACCTGGCTTCCTCTGGTGGACAAACCGCGAACAACACCAAGAGAGAGTCTCACCCAGTGGGAACCGGATTATAACCTGCTCATTATTGAACCACATGCCGATATTCTTAAAGGATTTGCCTGGTTGGCTGGAATGCAGGAAAATGCAGAACTTGCCCGGGCTTTGGCAAATCTGGCCATCAGCTCCTATAAAAAAGTCCCTTCTATCGGTCCTCGTTTGATCAAAGTTGGAAATGCATGCGTCTATTCGCTGGGAGCCATGCCGGGAGAGGCTTCTCTCGCCCAACTGGCGTTCCTCAAAGTCAAAGTCAAATTTGGCACGGCTCAGAAAGGAATCGAGAAAGCCCTCAATACGACAGCCGAGCGTGTGGGTCTCTCGGTTGAAGAACTCGAAGAAATTTCGGTTCCTGAATACGGATTGACTTCGATGGGAGAACGACTGGAGCCGATGGGAGAATTCAGCGCGCGTTTGCGTTTGATCGAAAATGGCAAAACCGATCTCAAATGGATCAAGGCAGATGGAAAAGAACAAAAATCGATTCCAGCCGCGCTCAAGCAGGATTTTAAAGACGAAATCAAAGAACTGAAATCCGTAGCAAAAGACATCACGAGGATGCACTCAGCGCAGCGCGATCGTCTGGATGGACTATTCCTTAAACAAAAACAATGGAAGTTTATTGAATGGCAGGAACGATATCTTGACCATCCGTTAATTGGCACATTGGCGCGGCGACTGATTTGGGAAGTCACTACGGAAAACGAAACCCGAGGCGCAATCTGGAATAACGACCAACTTGTTGACGCCGCTAATCAAGTGATCGCTACCAATTCAGAAAGCACCGTCAAGATCTGGCATCCCATTGGTCATTCTATCGATGAAATTACCGCCTGGAGAGACTGGCTGGAGCAGCATACTGTTCGTCAGCCGTTCAAACAGGCGCATCGGGAAGTTTATCTGTTGACTGATGCGGAAATAAATACGGGAACCTATTCCAATCGTTTCGCAGCGCATATTATCAAACAACATCAATTCAATGCCTTGTGTGGACAAAGAGGTTGGAAGAACAGCTTGAGACTGATGGTTGATGATGGTTATGCACCCCCATCAATTCAACTGGCAGGCTGGAATCTGCGAGCTGAATTTTGGGTCGAAGGTGCTGGTGATGAATATGGAGTTGATTCGAATGAAACAGGAACTTTCTTGTATCTGATGACTGACCAAGTTCGTTTTTATCCGGTCAATTCTGAAGAACATTACGTGCATGCCATGGGAGGAGGATACGCTCCAGGATCAACTGAACCACTCCCGCTGGAAGAAATTCCTCCACTCGTCTTTTCCGAAGTGCTTCGTGATGTCGATTTATTCGTGGGTGTGGCGAGTGTAGGAAATGATCCTAATTGGTCTGACGGAGGACCAGAGGGACGCTATGTTGACTACTGGCAAAGCTATTCGTTCGGGGAACTTTCTGCCACGGCACAAACGAGAAAAGAGGTTCTTGAAAAACTCATTCCGCGTCTGAAAATTGCCAATGCCTGTACTCTGAGCGATCGTTTCTTAATCGTACAGGGAGCCTTCCGTACTTATAAAATTCACCTGGGTAGTGGAAATATTTTGATGGAGCCGAATGATCAATATCTCTGTATTGTTCCCGCCTCAAATACCGTCTCAACAGAGAAAGTCTTCCTGCCTTTTGACGGAGATCGTACTCTATCAATTATTCTGAGTAAGGCATTTCTCCTTGCCGATGATAAGAAAATCAAGGACACAACGATTTTGTCACAAATCGGTCGTTAATTCCACCAATCAATTTTAGAATCTGATCCATGCATACCTTTCTGAAGACTAGAGGCGTCAGAGGCTGTACCATTCGTGCTAGAAACCTTTTTTGCCTTCTAATCGAACCTACAGTTATTTGCATCAATACCGTGCCTCAATCCATTCAGTAGCTATTCTGAAAAATGTTTCAAAAGGTAGATCGCTGGCCTCTCGCATCGACTGGGGAACGGGCCCGAACGCCGAGTATGCCATTATCGACCTGAAGCACGGACGAATCGTGGAAGACGCCAACCCGGCAACAAAACGGAATCAATGATTCAAAATAGAATGAAGTTGAGAATCAGTTTTTGTTTTTTGGTGACTCGTTTAATGGTTTCTCAAACTCTTTAAACTTCGGCACCGCAACTCGCTTGTATTTGACGCCGTGGGCAAGCCGGTTGAGGTTATCGCTCAAGTCATGATCGCCACCAAGCACGATGACAACAACCCCTTTCCCCTTTAACAGGTTGCGTACAATGGCATCCTCATACCTCTCATCAGCTTTCTTGTCAAAGACAGCCTTTCCGTCTGACTGAATCGGATTAGCTGCTTCCATAGCGCCCGAGTCCTCTGTAATGAGCAGGGTTTCAAGCTCACCTTCCACTACGAGTTGACCGGCGGCTCCGAGTATTAGCTTAGCTTGCCAGGCGAATAACTCTAAGAATTCTTCGGGCGGGTCTTCCTTAGTTTTCTCGTACTTCTTGAGAAACTCGATAGACTCCATTATTTCTTCGTAGTTTTTATCGGTAAGACCTTCGATGTAGACCGACTTAAGCTTGTGTTCTTTGATCAAGCTTCTGAGTACGCTTACCTGCTCTTTTTGAGCCGCATTCACACCTTTAAGATACTCTAAGTACTGCTTGTCAATCTGCTTTTGAGTAAGTGTGCTGTCCTGGTTTTTTAGGTCGGTCGCGTAGACTTCGGGTGTAACGTAGTGGGTATTCAGAATATGAATCACTTCTGAGGGCTGGAAAGCCGCTTGCTTTTTTTGATATAGCTGCAAGGCGTCCAGTTTCGATTGATTGACTCTTTTGGAAATGACTCTCGATATGGGAATGGTGATCACGAGACAGAGGGCAGTTGTTACTATTGCAATCATGGACAATCTAAATGTTGAATACCACCATTTAGGTAACGCTGGTTGATCTCCAGGGTCCTGGTCTGTTGATTCACGCTTCACGATACAATCCCACCAAACGACATTCGCAAAAATGGTCAAATGTCTTGATACACCACCCCAAAAAAGACCTTGCCAGAACGCAGCATAACGCCAAGAGAGGTTTTGCCAAACTCTATTTGCAACGGACTGGCAAAAAATTGAAAAATTTAAAACATGACATCATTGTGGTAGAATAAATCCATTCTTTATTTTGCAGCAAGATTTGACTCGATCCATTCAGTCGCTGTTCTGAAAATCGTTTCAACAGGTAGATCTGCTGGACGATCGCAGGGAGGGAGTTCAAGGCCCACTTTGTCAAATAATCCACACAGATGATGGAATAAAGTTGTTCTACCCTGCTTTGATAATATTAAATGCGATTTTAGTAGATTATGAAGAAAGTGAAGCCCTGCCGGATGTTTCAACACGCACAGTGCACTCGCAGTATTTAGTTGTCCAAATAAGCTCTGATTCTCAGGGGATTCAAAGTCATCGAGCAA
>NZ_CALEMX010000174.1 GCF_937910335.1 uncultured Gimesia sp.
AACGGAATACCAAAGATCTGGAACCCGTTCAGCTTGATGAATAAGGAAATTGCGCTCGCATCGCCAAATGACTGACAGAGAGCGCTTCTCTGTCAGTCGGCGTTTCCGTAATAGACTTCTGTAGTGAGCCTCGTTTTTTCTTTCACTTTCCGGGCAATTTCATCCACCTGTTCTGTATAAAGTGAAGCGACATAGTCTTCAGCAGTTTGGCGTGCGATGGTATAGACCTGCACCAGTTTTATTTGTCCGCCTGCGCTGATAATTTCATTCAGTCTCATACAGTAAGCATCAATTTCTGCTGCATCAGGAGGTTCCTGGTTGACCAGCATAAAAAGACTCTGAATGACGATCGGTCTTTGTATTGCAACAAGCGAAATATTATCCAGAATTTGCTGAAACCGGATTTTCGTACGATCAATCTTTTTGAAGTAGTCCTCAGTACCTGCATCAAGTTTGGCCCAGATCTCCCCCTGATTTTGATCGAGAATCTTGAGGGCATTCTGCGTGCTTTTCCGGTGAAACATACTGGCATTTGTGATTAATACCATTTTGACCTGATCGGCCTGATACTTCATTTTTAATTCTGCGACATATTCGACGATCTTGTCAAAGTTGCGGTACGTCGTTGGTTCTCCATCACCAGAAAAAGCAAGATCGTTCAATCTTCTGAGATCTGAAGGGACTGAGGAAAATTTTTCATCCTGATAAATCTCCCCACTGATTACAAAGTTCAGCATATGATCCAGCTCTGCCAGCAGTTGATCGAACTCGACAAAACGGGTTTCTGATTCTTCTCTGCGATCGACCTGGCAGTAAATACAATCAAAATTGCAGATTTTATCGGGATTCAAGTTGATCCCGATCGAGATACCCTTGCTGCGACGGGACAACACGGGATAAACAAACCTGTTATCATGATAGTTTCGCTGGTGTTGTGAGTGTAGAGGAAGCGACGGTGATGTCATGTCTCAAATTCCAAATGGAAGTGTGATTAACTCTCTCTCTTTTTATACGACGGTGTATTATCAATGACAAGTGGGGATGAAATAGTTATCATTTGAACCATTTTATCAAATTAAGGGAAGAGAGTTCGATCCAAAAAAAAGTGGCAAAGACTTCAATAAGTCTTTGCCACATAGATGCTTCTGGGATCTGCTGAACTGGTTTAGACTTCTTTTGAATCGATCCAGCTCATCATGCGGCGGAGTTCTTTTCCGACGGTTTCGATCGGATGCTGTTTATTTAAACGGCGGATCGCTTTGAATGAGGCCTGATTGGCTTTGTTTTCCAGCAACCAGTTCCTGGCAAACTCTCCCGATTGAATTTCTGAGAGAATCTTCTTCATTTCTTTTCTGGTTTCGTCTGTAACAATTCGAGGACCACTTGAGTAATCACCGTATTCGGCTGTATTTGAAACACTGTATCGCATGTAATTCAAACCACCCTGGTAGAATAAATCCACGATCAGTTTCAATTCGTGCATACACTCAAAATAAGCCATTTCCGGCTGATAACCGGCTTCTACCAGCGTGTCATAACCGGCTTTCACTAATTCGCTGACACCACCACAGAGTACAACCTGTTCTCCAAAAAGGTCCGTTTCTGTTTCTTCAGCAAAAGAGGTTTCGATCACACCGCCACGAGTTCCGCCGATACCTTTCGCGTATGCTAATGCCAGTTGACGAGTACTTTCAGCTGCATCATCTGATAAAGCAATTAATGAAGGAACACCACCGCCTGCGACATATTCGCTGCGAACCAGGTGACCTGGACCTTTGGGGGCGACCAATGCAGCGTCTACTCCCACAGGAGGGACAACCTGATTAAAGTGTATATTGAATCCATGCGAGCATAAAAGGATATTTCCCTTACTCAAATTGGGAAGAATTTCGCTTTTGTAGAGATCACCCTGAACTTCATCAGGCAGCAGGATATTAACCAGATCTCCTTGTTTTGTCGCTTCAGCAAGAGAGACTGGATCAAAGCCGTGACTGACAGCTAGATCGTAGTTTTCACTTCCTTTACGTTGTCCAATAA
The DNA here is from genome assembly GCF_937910335.1 of uncultured Gimesia sp. GTDB lineage: Bacteria > Planctomycetota > Planctomycetia > Planctomycetales > Planctomycetaceae > Gimesia. Next base: position 2,038 of record NZ_CALEMX010000174.1, read on the forward strand.
TGACATTGCAACCACTGTCACGCAGGTTTTGTGCTTGTGCATGTCCTTGGCTACCATAGCCAAGAATGGCAATTGTCTTATCTTTTAACAGGGACAAATCTGCATCATCATCGTAATAAATTGTTACTGCCATAATCCTGATCTCTTGTAATGATGTAAGGCTGAGAGAAGCAAAACCGGTTCTGCTTCTATTAGAACTTGAACAGCCAAAAAGCTGCTTCAACAATATCTTTGGAAACAACTTCCTGCTCGATGAGAGTCATTCAGCTGTAAATCACATTGCTAAATGCTCTGATGGAGTTGTTAAACAGTTTCCACAGTCTCTGAATCAACGTCTGCTTTCACTGTTTCTGAGCGTAATAGTGCGATTCGCCCTGTACGTACGATCTCAAGTATTCCAAAAGGTCTCATCATGTCAATGAATGCATTGATTTTGGATTCCTGACCTGAGATTTCGATCATCACGTTTTCAGAGCTCACGTCAACGATTTTCGCACGGAAAATGTCGACTAATTCACGAATTTCTGACCGTGATTTTCCAGGAGTCGCTACTTTCATCAGCATCAGGTCTCTTTCGACGTAGTCTTGCCCTGAAAAATTGACGACTTTCACAACTGTGACCAGTTTTTCCAACTGTTTTCTGACCTGATCGAGCTTGTTGTAATCACCTACGACAAAAGTGATTCTGGAAAATTCCGGTTCTTCTGTTTCACCGACAGCTAAACTTTCGATATTGAACGCACGCGATGCAAGCATTCCCGAAATATGGGCTAATACACCGGGCTGGTTCACTACTAACGCAGAAAGAACTTGTTTCATCCCAAAACCTTAATTCGTAATCTAAACAGAAACATGGGTACCGTGAAAGTCAAAGAAGCATACAGTTTAGTCTTGATCTCAGGTCCCCACAAGTCCCGACACCGAGATCTGTGCTTGCCGCACTGAGGATCAGGTGGATTAGATCGATTATGCACCTGCTTCTACTGATAAGTCGACATTCGAGTCGCTTCTCTGGTTCGTTTTTGCTTGAGGTAGATCGAATGTCTTTCATTTTGTACAGATAATCAATCCGCTGGTTTTGACAGTCGGACGCGACTCTGTTTAAATATTCGTAAGCATTGCAATCAGGCATTTTATCTTCTTATTCTGATCGAGAGCAAGGATGACTCAAAACTGGCGATTTGCGCCCCACGATGAATCACAGGTCCGTCGTCTCAGTTCGGATATGAAGGTCTCTCCTTTGTTGGCGCAAGTTTTAATCGCGCGAGGATTCAGAGACGCACCGTCAGCGCGCAGTTTTATTGATGCACGCATGACAGACTTGCTGGAACCCAGTTCCATGTCGGGGATTGAAGAAGCTGCTGAACGAGTGATTGCTGCACTGAATGCCAAGCGACGCATTACGATCTATGGTGACTACGATGTCGATGGTATGACAGCGACCAGCATTTTATTGCAATGCATCACATTAGCGAATGGGCAATGCGACTACTTTATCCCCAACCGTCTGGATGATGGTTACGGTTTGAATTGCGATTCAATTCGGGCACTGCATGAGGAAGATCCCAGCCGTTTACTGGTGACCGTCGATTGTGGAATCTCAAGTCTGAAAGAAGCTGCCCTCGCGAAAGAATTAGGGTTGGAGTTGATCATTACCGATCATCATCAGATGAGTGATCAGCTACCGGATGCCAATTGTCTAGTTCATCCTCGATTACCGGATGGTAATTATGAATTCCCTCATTTGTGTGGTGCCGGTGTTGCTTTGAAGCTGGCCTGGGCAGTTTGCCAAAAACTGGGCGACGGTCAGAAGGCATCTCCGGTCATGCGTGAGTATCTGAAATGTGCAGTTGGTCTTGCCGCAATTGGTACTGTTGCCGATGTGGTCCCTTTAGTTGGTGAAAATCGAATTCTCGTACGATATGGGTTGAATGCTCTGGCAGATAAAGCACCGTTGGGTTTGCAGGAATTAATGAAAGTTGCGGAGATTAAATCTGATCAGAGACTCGATACCGAAGATATTGGATTTGCTATAGCCCCTCGTTTAAATGCCGCGGGTCGCTTAGGGCAGGCACGATTAGCAGTCGAACTGTTAACAACGAATAATCAGGAAAGAGCCAGTCAGCTGGCGACTTACCTCGACGAACTCAACAAAAATCGCAGAACTGTTGAGCGAAGGATTATGAAGCAAGCCAAAGAAATGGTTGAGGAGAATGACGAATGGTCCAATCACAGTGCGTTGGTATTAGCACATCAAGATTGGCATCCGGGTGTTATTGGTATCGTGGCAAATCGAATTGCAGAACATTTTGAAAAACCTACAGTCCTGATTGCATTAGATGCCAGTTCTCGAACAGGTCAGGGGTCTGCTCGATCGTTTGCCGGATTTGATCTGCATGCGGGATTTTCATCCTGCTCCGAACACTTACTCCGCTATGGAGGTCATCAGGCTGCGGCGGGTCTCAAAATCGATGAAGATCGTATTGAAGGATTTCGACTGGCATTTGCTGAATATGCTGCCTGTGCTCCCCAACCATCCGAATATGATTTGCAAGTGCGCATTGATGCAGAAGTCTGTTTAAATGAAATTACAAAAAAGGCAGTTCGTGAGCTGGATTGTCTTGGTCCTTTTGGGCAAGAGAATCCACGCCCTCAGTTTGTAGCGACACGAGTTGAGTTGGCAGAACCTCCACGCACTATGGGAGAAGGGGGACGCCATCTTTCGATCGTCTTCCTGCAACAAAAAACAAAGATCCGCGCGATTGCCTTCGGTAAAGGTGAATGGGCCAGTCAAATGGAAGACGAAGGCGGCCCTTTTTCCATCAGCTTTGCCCCAAGCATCAATCGTTTTCGTGGCTTTGAAAGCGTTCAGTTACACCTGAAAGACTGGACATCAGAGAAAACAAAGACGCCACTCACTTCCTGAGCTGGTATAAAATGTTTTCAAACAGATGTGTTAGATTTCGCTGATCACTTCAATGCCGGAAATAACGGGCGGATATTTTGAATCATCGGCGGCGTTGAATTCAATTTCGATCTGATCGTTCACGGGAATCCCAGGGAACTCTTTGACTAAACATCGCATAGACTGTCCTGTTTCTTGAACGATATCTAAGTTTTGAATTACTCGTTTTCCCTGCAATCCAATATCGAACTGTCTTTCTCCGGATTGGACTTTATCGTCAGGTTCGGTAAACGTGAGTTTGATTGTATACCGACTGGCGGATTTTTCCGTTGCTGATTGTTTACGAGTTTCTTTCGCCAACAGTGATTGTGATTTGGTTTTCAGTACAAGTCGCGCTGATCCGGAACTTGCGCCCTTATAGGATTTGGCAATTCGAGTCCCAGTTCCTGTAAACAGGAATGAAATAGAATTCCCTGCTTTCCACTCTTTGTTTGCGAGAATTTCTTTGAGCAGGGGGGTCAGGTCGGTGGTCGCCTGGCGGGAACCATTCGCATTGAGTTTTGACCATGCCGCGGGAGACCACTCTGCATAGGCTTTCGTTCGTCTACGAGCAGAAATGTTACTTTTCGTTTCCACGAATGGCTGCGAATTGACTGAGTTTTCCGCTTGGATTTTTAGTTTACTGGTTGAATTTCCCAGCTCATCCACAGTGAATTGAATATAAGCTGCTTCAAGGTCATCTGCAGAAGTTAAAGGGATGTTTGTGAATCGCAGTCCGACAATAGACGGATCTTTTCCATCAAGTCCCAACTCCAGGTCGCTACTATGCAATTTGACTTCACCACGAGAACCCTCTTCAGCATCGTCATCCACTCCAGCAATAGGGATTCCCTCAGGTGCTTTTGCTTTCGTTTGTTGGTTGATTTCGATCGTAATCTTTTGCGGGTTTTCAATTCCCGAAGCAGCAACCCAGTTTAATCCATGTTTTGGAATGGGGACTTTGATTTTGAGAGAATGGTGTCTGAAACGTCCAAAATCATGATTGGAAAGAGTGACTTTCAAATCGGGAGAGGGGCCGCCGACACTGGGGTAATCAAGCCAGAGGGTTCCATTCTCTGATCGACGATCCCCGGGTGCGCCGAAATTAACACCTGCCTGCTTTACCAGAGAAGCAGAGGCGGGGCCCGTACCTAATTGGCTGTTTGTCCATACTTCAATTTCCGGCATATGAATCAGAGCCAGTGAGGTCTGATTCTGATAAGAACAGCTACAGGTGCGAGTATAATCTGGTGCATTTAAAACACCATTTGCAACCACTAAATTGGAAGTACAACTCGATTTGAATCCACCAAAGTTTCCGGTTCCGCTTTGTGATTCCAAGTCATAAAATCCGGCAGCTCCCGAGCGGAATGTCAATAAGTTTTCACTGGCAATGACATAATTACAACCATAAGTACGCGAAAATTTTAACGGTTCTTTTTGCTTTGTAATGGGATTGATGATTGAATAAGGAGTCCCATCAACAATATTAAAGGCTCCACCGGACACTTCATAAGAATTTGCTGAGGTGATGATGAGATCATTATGTAAGACACAAGGCCCGGTATATTTTCGGTCTTTGTTATGCCAGAGCACCTTGCCGGTATCGCCTTGAAAGGCAAGCATCCCTTGTCCTATTTCATCACTCAGGCGATCTTTGGCACGTGCGCCCGCCTGTAGTAAAAGGTCGTGACTTTTCGAGTATCCTAACCAGGAACCGAAGATATTCTGATTCGTCGACCAGAGTTCTTTTCCTGTTAACGCATCGATACAAAGAATGCGATATTTTTTCGGATCAGCCAAGCCGCGCCTTGAGAGCTTTTTCTCGGCACTGGCCGGTAATTTGTCGAGACAATAAATACGATTCTTGCCTGCAACAATACCATTATGCAAGAAAGAATTAATCGCATCGACTTGCCAGATTTTTTCTCCAGAATGACGGTCATACGCGATCAACCCCTGGCTAGCTGAGAGGTCGGTCGCAGAGGGTCCATCTTTGCCAGGTTTTTCATCCAGTCGTTTCCCATAATGTGCAAAGCCATTTCCCGCTAAGAGGATTTCATCATAGACGGCGATAAAAGCCCAGGCATTCTCGGGATTAGGCAGCTTAATGATTTGTTGTGTACTCCCATCGGCGGCATTTAAAACATGGCATTCTGAACCGATGGCTAAATAAACTTTCTCGGCCGTGGCAATATAATTCGTCCCGCGAGAATTAGCCCCTGGAATATGTTTCTGGTTGTATTGTGTGCTCAGAGGTGTGTCCTTATAGGTAGTATTAAAGTAGATGCCAAACGTACCCAGATCTTCAAATTCTCTGTGCCAGAGAACTTCGCCCGTATAAACATCGCGTGCACTTAGACTATTCATGCCTTCCAGAAACGTTCGACCGCCGACAACCTGTTCCGGAGGCCCATGGCCATGACGGGGAAGAATATCGTCGTGAGTATTTCCGCCGAACCAGAGAACACCCAATGGGAGTTTGACCCTTTTGTCATTTGATTTCACCGTATTGGCAATATCGCCATATTGATGGGTCCAGTCTGCTGAGTCCGGAAGTGCTCCTTTACGTTGAATGAGTATTCCGCTGGAAACAAGGTTCAGTTTTGCCTTAGGTAGTTTTGACTCATCAACAATAGATTTAAAATGGTTCTTCTGTGTTTGATTCTCTGCTGGAATCGAGATAACACCTCCATACGGTCGAACGGAGCGATAGATTTGTTTTAGCTGTTTGGAGCTGAGAGTACGGGCGAAAGTATCACTAATTAAAGTAATTCTCGCAATATGTTGCGGTGCCTGGAATGAATCAGGAGTTCCCTGATGAACCGTAATACGAGAACCATACAAATTCAGTGCATCATATTTCGTTCGCAAATCCTGCACTTTGGAAAGATCATTTTCGATGACAATTAATCGTAATGGAGAATGTTGCAGGAATGCGTCAAATAGCGGTTGGTTATCTGCTCCATAGCAGATCATATAACCTTTTTTTGATTGTGTTGTTTCCAGTAACGATTTTGCTTTCTTGATGGAGTTCGGATTGGAAATCAATGTATCAGAATTCTTCTGCACAATTGACTGAGGTGTTGAATCGTCGCTGGAAGTACCGAATGCCTTGATTTCTCCCTCTAAAGTCACCGCGAATAACTTATCATCTGCCGCGACTAATCTTAAGACTTGCCCTTTAATAGGAATCTGCCAGGCGATTTTTGGTTTTTGATCCTTTTTGACAGGAAGTGTAATTGCAGAAAGTGTCTTGGCTCCTGCTGCGTACAAGCGATTTCCTGCGCGTAACATGTCTCCCTGACCGTCCACGGCAAGTGACCATAATTCCTGGTGATTCTTTTTATAAGCTTTAATGAGGGGTTGCTTATTTTTCAGGAGGGCTG
>NZ_CALEMX010000175.1 GCF_937910335.1 uncultured Gimesia sp.
TTTCCGGGCTTAATGGCGATACCGCTAGATTTCATTTCCGGACACCCTGCTAGCCGGTGATGTCACCGTGCAGGATGCTCTCGATTCCATCAACGCCATTGATCCTGGAAATCTGGTTGCGAGTATCGATCCGACCACGAACGCAATTCAGATTACTGATAATTCCGGCGCGGGTCCATTGAGCATCGCCAGTAATGCTGTTTCTGATGCACTGGGGTTGGCAGTCACTGAGTCGGGAACGAACAATACGGTTCCCTTACAGGGTGATTTTGTTCCCATTAAACTACAGGCGACACTCAATGCGACAGGAAACGGCCTTACCATTTTTGATGCTTCGGGAACTGGGCCTTTGGAAATTCCTGAGATCGAAATTGCATTTGCTCTGGGGATTGCCGGTGTAGAATCCGGAAATGATCCTCTTGTTGGTTTAGTTGGGAAAGAACCAAATCCCAAAGAATCAACGGGCGTGATCAGCTTGCTGACTCGCCTGGAAACCGCGTTGAGAAATGGCGATGATCGGGAGCTGGAACGGGTCGGTGTCTTGCTCGATGCAGAGATCGGTCGGATGACTCAGATTCGCGGCGAAATTGGCAGCCGCCTGAAAGTACTCGAAGAAGCTGATAATCGTCTAAAAGATCAGGAAGTCAAACTCAGAGAGTCGATCTCACAAGAATTTGACACCGATCTGACTGAGGTGATTGTCGAAATGACTCAGCGCCAGACTGCCTTTGAGGCCAATCTGCAAGTCACATCTCAGGCACTACAGTTGACACTGCTGTCCTTCCTCTAAACCGGATTGATGCCGTTCTGTCTTAGGGCAAATACTGGTGAAAAGTGGGTTTTCTGTGCTTTTTTGTGTTCCAGCTCAGATTTTCCTGCTCGCAGAAGTTGAAGCGGTGAACTAAAAAGGTTACTGTTATCCGCTCCCTTGCGGTTGGTATGCGCTCGCTTTGTCGGCGTTTTTCTGATCAATCACTGGAAGCTCCGAGATAATCTGTCATAGATGCCCGAAGTGCATATTGGCATAAGTGTATAATACTATATCGTTTACGTTTGAGGAATAACCCGTGTCTACGACAAAAACTTACATGGCAAAAGCATCCGACGTCGATCAGAAGTGGTTCGTCGCTGATGCAGATAATCAGATCGTGGGTCGCTTAGCCACAAAGATCGCAACTGTTTTGATGGGCAAGCATAAGCCAACGTATACGCCCCATGTGGATACGGGCGATTATGTGATTGTCGTAAACTGTGACAAGGTAAGGTTTTCTGGTAAAGAACTTGCTCACGAATCACACCCTTATTTCTCGAAGAAAATGTTATCGAAAAACTATTCGAAGTACAGCGGTTACCCCAGCGGTTTGAGATTGGTAACAGCCGAAAAGAAATTTGAGCGAGGTCAATCGACACAGGTCCTCTCCGAGGCAGTTCGGCGGATGCTTCCCAAGAATAAGTTGGGACGTCAGATGTTGAAGAAACTCAAGTTATTTGGAGGCCCGACGCACGAGCATCAATCGCAACAGCCACAGGAAATGCCAGCCCATCTGCTGCCTTAATTTGGTACTACAAAATACAAACTTCCCTTTTTCAGAATTATAAAAAGTAGTTGACCGTTATGGAAAATGAGACTCCGGAAGAAGAAATCACAGAAGAAACACCCGAAACGACTGAAGCTCCCGCTGCGGAAGAAGTCGTTGCCGCGGAAGAAGTCACTGATTCAGGGGTTCCTGAATTGACTTTAGGC
>NZ_CALEMX010000176.1 GCF_937910335.1 uncultured Gimesia sp.
TTGTTTTGTATCTGATGGAATGGGAATGCCGGCAATCTCTGCACTTTTTAAAGCCATCAATTGCCATCCAAACATACTCATATCGCTTTTCTGACCCTTAACGTATCGCCATCCACCATCATAGGGGTTCTGGTTTTCTACAATATAAGAGACAGCTCGGGCAACTGCTTCACGTAGCTTTGGGTTTGATTTAGGATCATTTTGTAACCCATAGGCTTCAGCCAGAGAGTAAGTTGCCATCGCGTGCGAATACATGCGGGCATAATGAGTTGCTTCACCACCGAGGAAACCATTGGGTCTTTGTTGACCAACCATCCATTGGATCGCACGATTTAAATTTTCAGAATAGAGCCCTTCATCCTGAGTATAACCTGCGCCCAGAAAAGACAAAATTGCCAATGCTGTCAATCCTGAATCAGCTTGCCCTCCCGCGCTACGACGATCAATTCCCTGTTCGTCTATGCGGACCTTTCCTGCTTCAAATCGATCCGCATCCCAGAAACCGGCTTGTTCCTGATTGCTTGCCAACCATTTCAAGCTTGCTTCAACGGCCCTTTCAGATTCTTCAGTTCCACCAAAACGCTGGGCAATTTCTTTTCGTTTTGACAGATTTCTCAATCGATACGTTGCCGGAATATTGGCTTTCGTGCGATTGGAAACAGCATTGAAATTGGGACGATATGCGTCAGGTTGAGGTCCTTTTCGATTGATGGTAAGAGGAACTGAGCTTCTCTCTGCCATCAAGCGTTCTGAATTCGGGTTTGCTTTTCCCGTCGGTGTTTGTGGTAATGATCGCTGAATCGCTCCCTCAGACATGGAACGCTTAGTGCGAGATTTTGTTCGGGTAAAACGTGGTGCCGTTGGCGCCACGTTACTGTTTTCAGATGCCGGCTTTCCTGACTCAACCCCCGTGACATCAATTTTGAGATTCGAAGGGGCCGGGCCCGTCCTTTTTCGAATCATTGTGTCCCGGGCAGTTCGTTCTAATCTGGATTGAGCGTCGGCTTGTGCATTCAACGCAAGCGTTTTCTTTTCGTTACTGAAGGTGGGTTGGATTTTATCAACGGCACCAAGAGTCGATTGCCGTTCGATATTCCGGTTTGTTTGCCCTGTCCGTATCATCTTGCTGCGAATATTAGATGTTGATGGTACAGAAACTTCAGCCCGTGATTCAGCTGTAGTATCAGTAATTTCAAGAGGGGCTTGCGACTGAATTCGTTTCTGACTGACACTTTGGACGGTCGCTTTCGAGGGAGTATTAGACAGATCCGTTTTGGAAACAATATCTGGCATCGGTAACTCGGAAATTTCCTGAGGTCGCTTTTTTTCAGGAGGTGCTTCCAATGGAGTAAATTCCGGTCTGGTCAAATCAATTCGGGACAATTTCTGCTTTTCAGAATTAGTGAGCTTTTCCCAAACAGGTGTGTTTCCAGTCTGTTTGTTTTTTATCGTCTCAGTACTCTCAGCCAGAAGTTGTTTGATTTCAATTTTTTCTTGATCTGGTTGAGCTTCTGCTAAGGACTTCGCTGCAAAGTCTGGCCAGAATGTTACAACACCCAAAGAGAGGGACAGATGGACGATAATAGAAAAAAGGAGCGCTTTTGATGAAGCATTACTATCTCCCCAGCGAGTCACCAGCATCGATAATAAATGGATGGATGCAAAAATCCCTGCTAAGATTAATACACCCCAAAGTATCTGGTCAAAAGAAATATCTCGACCAGCCAGCACTCTCTCTATGAAATTGTGGATTCGATTAGTCATAATGCCTATTCGTCTCTCAAACGATTGGTCAAAGAGACAGAACGTATTTTTACGCGGTGACAGATTTCTAAAATATTCATCACGTTCTGATAAGGGCCAGACGCATCACCTCTGATCACAACAGACTGACCTGGAAAATTCTGTCTTGCCAGTTCCAAACTGGCTTGTAATTCTGGCAGGCTTTTCTTTTCACCATTTACCGATATTTCTCCATCTTGTTGCACGTTCACAATTATATCATCGGGAAGATTTGTTAACGGCTTCGCGTCGGTCACAGTGGGAAGTTTAATATCGTATTGACGTTCCATCTCTGTAAATTGTGTCCCGACCATGAAAAATATAATCAGCAAAAACACAATATCAATCATTGGTGTTAAATCGAGCTTGGGCTCTTCGACAGTACCCGTTTTTAACGGCATGAATCTATTCCTGAGTTGAGCAGCAGCGATCCTGAAATGCCCCTTGCTCTATTGGTGAAACCTGACCAGCTATTATACTGTATTCGAAGACATGCCTCTGTATCAACAGGTGAATATTCTGAAGCCATCGACTATAATTCAGGACATTATATCACTAAACAGACAGGCGACCGTCGACTTTCCTCGGTGTTTCACATAGCATCATGAAAAATATCAACGTCTCTAGTCTATAATCCGATTCAGCTCCAATCGAATAATTCTGTCAAAAGTCGTTTAAAAACACGATGTTAAGCAAATTATCATCCAGAATCTTTGAGCGCACTTCTCACGCGAGTCTCTCGTGCTCCATTGCAGAGTCCCAAGGTGAAAATCACGTGGGAACAAGTCTGGAAAAGACGATTCTTCTCGCGAATTCAACAAGTTTAGACGCACCGTTCGTAGGAGTCATTTGGCTTTGGTGCTTTTCTCATTGTTATTCGAGCAGTGTCGAATTCCACCATTATCTCATTTTATTTAGTGTAACATGGTTATCCTATGCCGGTGATCGTCTGTTGGATAGCATTCGAATGCCCGCAGCGCATGCTAAGCCTCACCGGCATGTTTTTTCTACGATCTATTTCAAGCCTCTGGTTTTTGCCTGGGTGCTTATAGCAGTTTTATCAATCCGATACCTGCTTCATTTTTTGAGTCGGAGCGAAATAGGGTGGGGCATTTGCTTGCTTGTCCTATTGTTGATTTATTTTCTGGGATGTTTTTATATTCCGCGTCTGGCAAGAGGTTTACTCCCCAGAGAATTGTTAGTCGGGTTATTTTTTTCCGCTGCCACGCACTTTTTTGTTCTGGTTCAAATGAGTCAATGGAGTTTCTATTCTGTCTGGACTTTCGTTTGCTTTATGAGTTTATGTAGTTTGAACTGTCTTTTGATTTCCCGCTGGGAACTTTCATCTGATAAGCAGGTAGGTGAGATTACTTTTTTTACTACAAAACCAGATCAAATTCATAGGCTTCGCCCGGTATTAATATTATTTATTGGTTTGCAAGTCATCGCCTGCAGTACTGTAATATTCATGGATCGCATACCTGTATTTGAAATGTCAGTGCTGTCGAGTGCGATTTTGCTGCTGATGCTGGATCGATCTTCCCTGGGCTCTCATTTAAAACCGGTGTTAGCAGATTTTGCATTATTTACTCCTTGTGTTTTTCTGAATTTAGTATGATGAACTTTGATCGGATTGCACCTTATTTTAAACGGTTAGAAAAAATTGTATTTAACAATTTGATGCAACAATGTAGAACAGCACATCTAACTGCTTTACCAGGTGTGAAGAAAGTGGCATTAGTCGGTGAAGGCGATGGGGACTTTTTAATTGAATTACTGAAACGCTGTGACTGTGAACAAGTACATTATATTGATTCCAGTCAGGCAATGCTCCAACTTGCTAGAAATCGGTTGCAGGAATACTCTGAGGAGGCAGTAAAACGCGTTGAATTTTTCCATCGCGATTTAATATCCGAAACCAT
>NZ_CALEMX010000177.1 GCF_937910335.1 uncultured Gimesia sp.
CATTATCGTGTGCCTGCGTGTTTTATAGCACTGGTAGACAAGTGCTGTAGAGAAGCTACAAAGTAAATAACTGATGTTCAAGGAAATTTTTGAATAATCTGCATATTTGTTACAAAACGATTTCATTGATCGTGACTATGCATCTGTCATATTTACGATCAATGAATTAATTGTATGCAATTACACTACAGCCACTTAGATCTGGGACTGCGATTTAAGATCTGGGGGCTATCACCAACATTACAAATAGAGGCAAGATAGAAATCACTGGGTTGAACCATAAAGATCACCCATGTTTTAGACTGGCGGATAGGATGATAGGGCTTGAAATTAAAACATCAAAAAAGGGACGTCTTTGGCCTACCGAATACTATAAAGTGTTAATTGATGCTCTCACCCGAGGTGGGGCTAAGCATAACCCGATAGAAGAATATCTCGAACTGGCAAATGTGCTAATCCGACATTTCCCAAATGGAACCTGAACCGACCGCACAGGCAGCAAGTTGACTCGATGATACCGTCCGACAGCGTGGCGTTCCACGAATTGGTTGCTTTTCGCGGAAACATGTAATGCAAACAGACATGCCCCATAGAACAGCCGCAGTATGTCCTATAAACTCATCAGCGAAATCAAAGTAACGGATCGCCGTAAAATCAGAGGTTTATGATACATGAATCAGGCGTGGGTGAATCGTCATCTTCCAATCTATTGTAGTCACCACACGCAGGTTCGGCGAATTCCTAACTCGCTTTGGAGCAACGACCGCGAATGAACGTTCCGTTGACGAGAATATTTACGGGAGCAATTGCTACTTCGAGACATAACCGTGGATCGTAGGTTTCGACATAATTCGCACTCAGGATCAACACCACCTTATTGCTTCTCATCCTTTGGATAAGCTCTCAAACCGAGCAGCATCTCAGCTCTCTCGGTAAGCGGTTTGTCAGCGAACTTTTGATCGGTGTACTCTGCGAGGTTTCTGACGACAAGGGAATAGACGGCCTGACGATCTTGACTGGTGTCAATTTCAATACATTTGTTTTTGCTCTTGAAGTACTCAACGGTGGGGAGCGTTTCCTCCTTGAAGGTGTCGAATCTCAGCTTGATACACTCGACATTGTCGTCACTTCTGCCGGAGTATTTGGCACGGCCCAGGATACGCTGCTCGAGAATAGGATACGGGCACTCGAAGTACAAAAATTTCGGTAGTTCCGCTTCCTTGCCGAAGATCTCGTGCCACGCTTCCAAATTAGACAGAGAACGGGGGAAGCCATCAAGCAGGAAGTTGTTCCTGCCTGTCGTTCTGATAACCGTCTCCATTTTATTCTTCAACAAGGTCACAATGATTTCATTGGCTACCAACTTTCCAGCTGCCAGGGATTCTTCGATTGTGGCGGCATTCGGCCCTCCAGCCTGAAGTTCAGTGCGGCAGAGATCACCCGTGGATAAGTGAGTCCAGCCGAGTTGAGACTCGGCAAGCTCACACATCGTTCCTTTTCCCGCACCGGGTCCTCCGAGTACAAATACGACGTTGGGATCGGGACAAGGTTGTCTCGGGTCGTAGTAGTGGATGGCAACATGAGGCGCAGGTGCGACTCCTTTTTTGTAAACGTGCCATTCTCTATCGGTTGGTGGCAGCGCATCTTCGCAAGTGATGTCGTATGCGAGATGACCATCAAGACGGCAGATTCTCCAGGACGTGTAACTATTGGAGTAGGACAGAGCAGGACTTCTGGCAGATTTTCCATCCGCGCGATCCCACGCCATCTTGCCGTTCCAGTAACCAAGGCTTGATGGGGTTCCCGATTCAGATTTGGCTGGCGGTGCCGTTGAAGGAACGAAGAGACCATCAACTTCAGGAAGACCAGATCCAGTCACTTCAACAAAGAAGGTGTTGGGTATGAGCTCGTTTATTTCGACCATCATCTCTTTTCCTAATAAATTACAGAGCGCAATCTGCGACAGTATTGTCTACACATGCACTCTGCCAGCGCGTCCAGACTCGACCTTGGATTCAGATTGGTTCTGTACTACCAGCGCCTTGGGGCGTTAATACTATCTGGTCTAACGTCGTGTGTTCAACATCCTCACTCTTCCAAGCGATACTTTAACCACGAATAAATACTGTCCCCGATTTGCTGGTAACCGACGGTATTGGGATGGACGCCGTTGTTAACGGGGTAGCCATTAACGATATCGAGGTTTAACTCGGTGGGCACGATGAACAGATTTTGTTTTTCGCGGCCTGCGAATTTTTCGATTTGTCGTTGCACCAGCCGGTGTTGAATTTTCTTCCAACCCCAACGGCTATAGCGGTCTTTGTAGTTGGCGAAAAACGCTTCCTGACGGGAATTCCCGGGCGTGGTCAAACAAATTCCGATCTCTGCCTGCGGCGCGGCAGCTTGCAGGGCTTTAATCAAGATATCGGCCTGGCTGAACATGCCATCGATTTTTGCATCAATGGCGTCCTGTTTCGCTGAGAAACAATCGTTGATGCCCAGCTTAATGATCACAACGCCTGGCGCGTTGCCGTTGCATTCTTCTTTGAAGTAACGTTTGAAGTCGAGGCCCGGCTTGCCGTCCTTACCGAGGTACACAAAAGGACTACTGCGTTTGCGATAGGTACCATCGGGGTTTGGTTCGTAATGCGCGGCGAACCGTTGCCAGGTCCAACCGCCGTAACCTTCATGGGCAACACCCGCGGCAGCAGATTTCGGTTTATGTGTTCCCAGCATTTGCCATTTCGGATTGCCGGATGTTGAGAGGAGTTCGGCGATTTTGTTTGAGTATGTGGTTGCATGTGTTAAGCTGTCACCGATAATTAACAACCGATACGTGTCGCGTTTGGAACCCGAATTGGCCGCCGAAACATGCAGGATCGTTTTCGCTGTCCCCAGGATCGTTCCGTTAGCGTCAGTCACTTTGACCGACAAAGGATGCGGGCCAACATCAGACGCTGTCGGCGTGATGGTCCAATGGTCCTGCTCGGCTTTACCGATTTTGCAACTGACTTCAAAACGATATTTTTCTGGTGTTTCGGTCAGCACGATGTTGTCGTAGTAGATATTCATCTCCACGCCGGGCACTGCGTAAAACGTGGGCGGTAACGTCAGTTGCAGAGATTTTGCTTTCTCTGCAGCGGCTGCAGGGAGCGCTGACAGAAGTAAGAGAAAAGATATACGGATCAGCAATCGGGGGGAGTTCATTTTTTGCACGGGTCACTCAATCTGGTATTAGCCGGGATTTCCCATTTGGGTTGGGCCTGAAACCGCTCCAGGCATCATCCGATACTTATCTTAACATTGCCCCCCCCCTCCGCGTCCAGCGCCTGACGATTTTTCTGGCAATTTCTTGCCGCGCTGGAAGTCCGTGACTCCGCTTTGACCTGACGAACCAGCCACGGCAGGCAATGGCTACCCCATACGAATCCATTTCGCGTCGCCGATAATTTCTCCATGATGTCCGTTGCCAGACGCGTTGCGCACCATCGTCCCTTGCCCCTCAAAGAAGTGATATAGCGCGAGCGAGTCAACATCGGGCTTGTGTCTCAGAGGGGGCGTGAACTCGTCCGTGTAACGTTGATTTGTCGAAACCCTCACTTCGTCGATGATTCCGTACATACCGAAGCCCATGCGGAAGAACTCGCCAGCAGCGAGATTTCCAGCAGAAAGATCGCCTTTCAACTTGACACGCCCCCTTTAACCGAATCCAGAGCTTGATATACAATTCAGGTTTTTGGACGTGTAATAAGGAGACGATTATGCCTACGAAACATCAATCTTTCTTCTTAAAAACTGTACCTCAACTTCTTACGCCGCATCTGCTTTGTTGTCTCTCGGGTGCATTTTCATGTTCGAATCAGAATTTTTCTTATTCTGTGAATTCTGCTCGGCTGTTCCAAAAGAAACGGAATCGGAAAATGATCGAATATGTAAATCCTGTTGTGGAAATGCGATTTCGATGTCAGCTTCTTGAAATGCTCTTTTTATAGCAACATTCAAATCGTGCAACACAGTAATATAATCGTCTCTCCGTCCAATAAACACACGCAATTCGAGATTAAGTGTGCTATTGCCGAATCCCTTAAACAGAGCAGTCGTACCCGGATCATTCAAAACCAGCGGATGACACTTAGCGACTTTCAGCAGTAAATCACTAGCCGTCGTAGGATCACAATCGTATGAGATGCCAACCGGAATCACGAAACGAGTAATCGGATCAGACAGAGTCCAGTTGACAACGTCTTCGGTAATAAAGCGCTTGTTTGGTATGATAGACTCTCTCCGATCATAATCGGTGATGGTGGTAGCTCGAATTTGCATCCGTGTCACTGTCCCGGTAACTCCATTGACAGTCACTGTATCTCCAATACGAATCGGTTGTTCAAAGAGAATGATCAAACCTGAGACGAGATTTGCAAAGATCTCTTGTAGTCCAAATCCAAGCCCGACAGTCATCGCAGCAGCCAGCCATTGCACACTAGCCCATTTGACGCCCACTAAATGGCAAGCCAGTATGAATCCTGCCAAACTCACTATATATCGACTTACCATTATGATGACATGCCGCATTGCATTATCTATGGGCAGTCGGCCTAAGATCGAAATTTCTAATAAACCAGGTAGTGTTTTCGTAGCAACATAAGTGCCGATAATAGCAAAAACACTCAACATTAAATCGGCAAGAGTAATAGGAACAATTTGTGGGACCTGCTCAGTAATTGTCTTACCATCTGCAGTTTGCATCCTCTGATTGACCATTTCAGTAATATTCCAAAGCTCGACTCGATCAAATATTTGTAAAGCAGGCAAGACATCGGACCAGACAAACCAATTACAGCACAGAAATGTCAGAAATGCAGCACCTCGAACCAGTTGACTCAGTTGTCTGCTAACATTCTCCAGGTCGATTGTTGAATCATTCAAGGTGATATCATCATGCATTTCAGGACGTGTTTTTAACTTTTCGAATTTATTCTTTAGAGATATTTTTTCTTTCATCTGATTCCAAACAACCAGAAATCCTCTTGTCACCAGTTCCTGAATCAGCACCAGCGCCAGCAAGAAACAGACAACCAGCCACATTCGCTGCAAGAGTTGGTTAGCAGTATAAACGTATCCCATATAAAGCAGAGCAGCTAAGGTTATGGGGAAGCCGATCCCAAATAAATAAGTTACAAATCGAAAGCGATGGCCCCAGACATTTCCTGAGCTTGCAAATGCTTGCGGGATAGCCCCTTTACTTGGTCTCAAAGAAAGGTGTAGATAAAATCCGAGAACGCCCAGGCCCGCTAAAAAAGAAAGACGTCCCAATGAATTCTGCCACTCTCCATTTTGATGACGAGACAGTAAACTGACGACAAATAATGTCGGTAGTGCTAAGAAGGCAAATCGATTCAAATTACGATACAATGGAGCTAAACTGGCTTGTGGCCAACCAAAGTGTTTGTCTGCCAGGCCACCATCGCGACAAATCATTCGAACTAATTCAATTACAAAATAAAACACAGCAACTGAAGTAAACGCATCTGCCAGACCTAGAACAAGGTCCGTTGCGTTTTGATTGAGTGACATCCACCAACCGACACACCAAAACATCAAAGGCCCCACGGCAGCCAGGAAAACCGTAATCACAAGCGCCCAAAAAGTGGGAATAAAAGAGAGATGATTCTCTTCGTGATTACGTTGTCCTAAACGATTCAACCATCTCTGCAAGCGTTTTCGACTTGCAAGCAAAACGATACAGGTCAGAACAAGCAATAGACTGGTTATAGGATTATCGCGTGCATTGCGTGTCGTACTTTTGTAGACGTCAATCCAACTTTGAGGCTTTAAGAAAGAAGCTAATGCATCATAGCTTTTGGCAAACTCTTTTTTACCAAGTCGATTTGCACTCGGAATCCATAAAATTTGTTCGTCAATATAACTACGATACGAGTTTGTTTTCGTAATCAACTCGCGCGACACTAATTCGAGATTGCTGAGGTTGTCATGGTAAGTATGATAGTCCAGTATCAGGCTATCTAGATATTGACGACGATCCTTAATGAGCTCGCGGACAATATTTTCGAGATGCTGAGGATGAACTTTCTCAGAGTCAACATCGAGATCAACCAGTGTCTTTTCGATGGTCTTTTCATAATCGCCGAGCTGTGATCGATCATTTTCCAATTCAAGTAGTGCCACTTGTGCGGCTTGCATTTCCAGTTCACTGAAAACAATTCTTTGTTTGTGAATTTTTATAGCGGGCAAATGATCTCGTCGGTTTCGCAGGAGCAAACCGATAGTCGGTGTCATACCATACACTTCGATTTTCTGTTTGACCGATTCGAAATCCTCGTTTATTTTTGTCAATTTACCTTGAGCACTCAAAAGGTAGCCGGAGGTACCGGAGACCACATCAATTTTTTTAGTTAAGTTCGTACGACTTTCTGCCAGAAGGACATTTGCTTCTGCATATTCACGAACTGCAGGATGTGCATTACTAGCTGCATTTCTCGCTTCGTTAGCTTGTCTCTTTGATTCAGAAGAACGAAATTCGTTAACAATAACTTGATAACTTTCAACCATTTTTTCTGCAAGAGAAACTTCCCGTTTGGCAAGATCGCGTTGAATAGGGAATATTTCTACCAAGGCTTCAGATCGATTTATCTCGGCATCAAACATTAGGAGTTGTTGAGTTAATGCCATTTGACGGGCTTTGTTCTCAATACCAATCACATAAGCTTCTTGTTCTGACAACGACTCGCTGCTAGCAGATTTTGACTCAGTAGCTAATTTCTCTAGTTGACTTTTTGTGCTCTCTTTTAATTTAGTCAGTTCTGTTTTGCGATTGGTTCGTTCTTTTGAATTTAAATCTTTTTCTGTTTGAACCAACTTCGCCTGGGCTGTTTTCAAAGAGTCTTTAGCTTGTCCTAATTGCTGTTCAAGTTGAGCTAGTGTTGCATCTGGCTTTGACTCAATTTTGGATGCTTGTGTTTCTGCTTCCAGTTTCTTTTTTGACTGCTTGAGTAACTCTGGAGCCTGCTTAATCTCCGCCTCAAACTGCCCAGTCTTTGCTTGATACTCTTTTGCATTTTCAATCCATTTAATTGCCTTAGTCAAATATGCTAAATACTCAAGCTTCTTTTTTGCGTCAACCGTTTCCGAACGCTCAATATTTTTGATGACCTCATTAATTTTGTTAACAGTCATCTCATCCTGCAAAGGGGAAATCGGCTTACTGGGAACTTCTGATATCCCTTTCTCTCCCCGCTTAGTACCATCTACTCCTTTAACATTTGCATCAACAGAGTAACCTGTCTGCAGGATTGACTTGTGAGCTTTGTCTGATTTATCAAAATGCGTCTTTGAAACATCGTTGTTTTTATGGGTGGGAGTCGTCTCAAATTGAACTTGCTTTATAGCTCTTGAATGCTCTGGTTCAACTTTACTGGTCCACTTGCTCTTAATCGGACTGGTAAAGGTTTGATTACCCCGACGGTTACGAAAAATATCATCAATCTCAACGAGAGATGATTCTTTCTTTGACTGGCCTGTCGCATCAGTTGTTTTATTTGATTTTTGAGCGAGTATCTTAGATTGCTGAGATTGAGCCTGCCAGTTTTGAGCATGGGACGCTTCGCTGACACATAAGACCGCAGTAAGTAGAAATACAAGACCAAGTTGTCTCATTTAATAACCTATGAAAATGAATTAATCGACCACCATTGAAAGGGAGCTTTAGATGGTTGAGATAGGGAGTTTGATGTTCGGATCTTCCACTATGCTCTTTCGCAAAACACAACCAAAATGGTTGGCAAAGTTTGACGACGAAAAATTTGCGAAAGGTGGAATTTGTAGTTTAGAGAATGAATGGAGAGAGGGTTGAGGGTGTGAGAATACAAGATTTGAACTGATCGGTAAAGGTTATTTTTTCGAACATACTTCATGGCACGCTACAATCACAATGTGACATTACTGAACCAGAGTCTAAGTCAGCGTCTTCAATTGTAACACAACGAATGCAAGTGGTGTCTGTTAACAAACTTCCCGATAAAGGGGTACTGTAAAGGGGTACTGTTTGACCTGCTGCCCGATGATCGACTCACACTATGTCGAGTGCTTTGGCAAAGCCCTTATCCGATTCCAATTGGCTGGACCTTTATCCCAATTCTTATTGGCATGTATGTTAAGCGAACGAGCGTGCAGCGTGCCTTTTTAATCGCCAGTGGATCTGCGCTCATGCTATGGATTCTTTCGATCGTGCTGGCAATCAGTTTGGATAAGTTTTCGACATGATCTAACTGTAAGCTATAGGCTGTGACAAGCAATCCTCATTTTATGAACATGATTCTCTGATAGCACTGCGGAAGGATTTTTTAATCCAGATCGCTTATTTATTTTGAGTCATTGCGAGAAGTGTTTTGCACGGGACGCCAGTACGTATTCTGGTTCGCAAAGCGAACTGATCAGGGCGTCGGCTCGTCCCATAGGCGGTTAATCGCTTTAACGGTTTCTTCGACCAGTGTCTGCCCTCCTTCAGGGCCGACCAGATTGCTTTGTACGATGGCGCTGTAGCCGCCGCCTTCTGCAGCGCGCCTGGTGGGAACATAGCCGCCTGTCTTGCAGGCCAGCTGAATAACAAAGGTCTGAAGGGCCTTGCTACGGGCTTTCATCTGAATGCCATACATCGTGAAGAGTTCGAACGGATTATTGCAGATGGCGATATCGCCCAGACGAATTGCGTGCAGTTCGACTGGATACGTCAGATCGGGTGTTTGTTCTTCATATCTCTTAATGACACCTTCGTACCATTTACGTTTTCGCATTGTATCTTGTCCCGCCTCTGCCTGTTTCCGTAAATCAGCGACGATGGCTTTGGTTTCCAGGTATTCGACTTTGGTGACCAGACGCGCGGGGAGATTGATTGTCTGAACGGTATGTTTGAATACCACGTCTTTATGAATGTCATTTTTTGCGACTGCATGGGCCTCATTGATCGCCAGTATGATACGACGGGCAATTTCCTGCATGCGGGTTAATTTGCGACCTTCCCGCATCCGGTTTTCTGCAGCTTTGCGAAATCTTAGATGCGGTGACTGGTCGCCAGCTGCGCCGATCCAGCCAGACAACTGGAGCTGGTCGCCATACTGTTTTCTCAGCTGCAGACGAACTTCGTGCCAGAAATCGGCGTTGACCGCTCTGCCACTTTCCACTTCCTGAGCTGGGCAGGCGACATTCACTGCCGTTGCGATGAGTTTGTTCTGTTTGTCCCAGAAAAACAAGACTTCGATACCATGATCTTCATAGCCTTCGATCCCGCGAAAATTGGCACTGTTGGTCGGGCCATACATGCGGGAGTTTCCATCTGCATAGAGCGTACGCCTGTTGTACGCGATGACAGCATGACCCATGCCCCAGCTGACGCCCCCCTCCTGTCGATTTTTCCAGGCAGTCGTGGCGGCTTCTGCCAGACGTGTCAACAGGAACTCTACGTATTCCTTTGGCTGAATAACGCCTTCGGCTGGAATAGCATAGACGCCTTCGGTGGTCACGGGAGCCGTATGTGTATGGGTGGCGTTCAGAAATAACTTGTTGATATCCAAGTCAGGTAACTGGGATTTTAAGCGACTGCGAAGCTGATCCTGCACGCCTGCGCTGATTCCGACCAGATCACAACTGATGATCAACGCCTGGTCTTCTACTTGATCTGCGTTCCGGGTTTCCAGCGCAAGCGCAGTGGCGGTGACGGGGGCTTCCACCTCTGTCGCGACTCTGGTGGCGAACTGGCCTGAAATGGCGACCGGCTGATCGGGAGTAATGTTGACATTCGCTGTTCCGATCCAGATTTGCCCGGCATTTGATTCCGAGATGAAAAACAATGAAAACAGACAACACAGCAACATGGAAAGGAATGGATGTTTCAGGGTGGGGAAGTTCATGCTGTGCCTCACGTACAGGGGGGGGGATTCAAATTGACTCGATGAATGTCGTTTCGCTTGATGATTGTGGTAAGAGCCTCTTGGATAATCAAGAGAATAATCGCAAAACATGCTGTTTATGTTCTACGGTATCGGTCACTCAGTAAAAACAATCAACATAAACAGTCTACCGATGTTGTTGGTGTTATTGTATCTGAATGAACATTGCATTTCAAAAATGAATGTACCAGAATCCCGCTCCGTTCTCCTTGCACAATCAGTAGCTAACGCATAGTTTGAGTAAAACTTGTTCCGTATTACCCACTGGGTCTGATGTACGGCCTTGAAAATCC
>NZ_CALEMX010000178.1 GCF_937910335.1 uncultured Gimesia sp.
ATTGTTCCTGAATTCAGCCAGATCAACGACAGTAATGCAGTAGGGGGTATACCGGTTAATTCTACGTTTCAGCGACTCGCCATTCGTAATGATGGACAGGTTGTAGGAGAATTCTAAGACCGGTGGCCTTGAGGCTCGCGCAAGACGCGGGCGACGATCTCTTTGCCTTACGAATCAATCGTTGAAATCGTGAATCTCCAAACCGGTCAACCACAGACGGCGGGGACGAGATTGGCCGTTGATGTTCAACCCGATTCGGTGGCCGTGAATGCGATTCGCGGCAAGTGAGTGCGATGTGTCCAACTCGATGACCTGTGGCTCGATAAGCTGCCCCCCCTTTTTTGTCTTTCTCATCCTGCCTATTCCGTGGAGCAGGAAAACGTTATCTTAATAGGACATCGTGACGGACTGGAAATTGACAATGAGAGAATGGTCAAACAATCTGCAGGAGATGAGATGAGCGATTTGCCGAACTGTCCTGAATGTGCCTCTGGATATACCTATGAAGACAGAAATTTGCTGGTTTGTCCCGAATGCGGCCACGAATGGAGCAAAGCAACAGCCGAAGAGGACACCCCAGCCGGCCCCGTTATAAGAGATGCCAACGGCAACGCACTGAAAGACGGTGATACGGTGACCGTCATTAAAGACCTGAAAGTGAAAGGCTCATCCACGGTCGTCAAGGTAGGCACGAAAGTAAAAAATATCCGCCTGGTCAATGGTGACCACGACATCGACTGTAAGATCACCGGCATCGGTGCCATGCAGTTGAAATCAGAATTCGTGAAGAAGGCGAACTGAACAACTTCGCTCACTCCGCCGCAGCATAGATTGTTTAAGTGATCAGGAATTGTTTGTTCTGTCCCTGATCCCTTTTGGTCTTTCTGATAGAGATTGAACAAATTGATCTCATACCGCCGGGTCAAATTCACTCAATTTTATTCTTTGTTCTGTTTCCCTGTCAGTTTCCTGCTCGCTTTGCTCGGCCCGAATTGCATTCGGGCCTACCCACTGTTGTTAGTGGTGTTGATGTGGGCTTTGTGTACTGATGGATTTTCAGTGATGGCGTGTTTTCAGTCAGGGGTGGCTGGCGCTATTGCTTACAATGTGCTTGCAGAGTTTTACCCGGTTCGATCGAGTCCCATTAGTTTGTTGAGGCGGGCGCGGAGGCGTTCTCGCCCTATTTGATACCCTGCTTTTATATGGGGGACTGTTTTCTATGAATTTGATGCTCTGGTTTTCTGTTTGTTACTTCTAACGGCGGCTCGGTAGTGTTTCTTATTTCCAGTCGTTCTTTGCAACTTGGGAGAAACCGTGGCTAACGCCATTCGGCTAATGATCAAAAACAATATAAGGAGGAACCGGGGCTAATGCCCTTCGGCTAATGATCAAAAACAAGATCAGCCGCAAGGCATTAGCTGTGGTTAATACCGGTCTGGTTAAAGGTGACTTGCTTGAGAATTATCCTCAAAACTATTAAATATACACTGCCTGGCGCCGAGCCGCTCAGATACTTGTTGTCGGGGGCTGGTGTTGTGTTGGTGACTTTGATTCAGGTTGCGATTGTTTTGACTGCAATTGATTGTTGCGAACGGCGTCGGGGAGTCAAGTTCATTTTGAATCACGAAGCGAGGTTGATCGCTGCCAAACCGTGTCCGTACAGAGTGTCAGACGCGTCTATGCGTGATCGATATGCGTCGATAAGTTACGAGATATTGGGAACCGGTGGTGGTTTTTCAGGTGAAGATTTTCAAAACACAGAGACTTTTATAGTAGTGAGAGAATCAGTGTTTGCTGTAAGCAGTGCTCATAAAACGCATCTCGCGCGCGACGCACATAAACGCATAGTGGGATTTTCGATGACCGAGTCAAGTCTAATTTCAGCACTACTTTCATATTAGTAATGAGGGGGCTGTGTGAGCAGGTTGATGAATGATTATTCCATCGAGCTTTTCACTAGATACCGTTTGAGCATGGCTTCGTCGATTTCGATGCCGAGGCCCGGTTTGGTGGGTACCTGGATGGTGCCTTCTTCGATTTCGAAAGGTTGGGTGATGATATCGTTTTCGAGGCTATAGTAGGTGCAGTCGTTGGCCAGGGGGAAATTCGGGGAGCTGCCTGCCATGTGCAACATGGTGGCGGTGCGTAATCCGAGATCGTGGGAGCAGTGGAATATGCAGGGGACGTTGGCTGAGGCAGCGATTTCGCCGACGAGTTTTACAGCCCAGAGGCCGCCGCATTGATAGGTGTCGGGTAGGAGAAAGTCGGCTGCGTCTAGTTCTAAAATCTTCCGAACGTTTTCCATTGTGGTGACTGATTCATTCAGCGCGAGCGGGGTTTTTGTCTGCTGGCGAATGTCGGCCGATTCCTGTAACAGGGCTTTGTCCATTGGTTGTTCGAAGTATTGCAGATCATAGGGTTCGAGATCTTTGGCGAGTTGCAATGCGAGTTCCGGCGCGTAACCCATGTTGGGGTCGATGCGTAGATTCAAACGGTCTCCCACTGATTCCCGAATCGCGCGGACCATTGCTAAATCTTCTTCGGGCGAACGGCCGGCTTTTGTTTTAAGAGTTTTGAAGCCGAGGTCTACATAGTGTTTCGAAATGGTGGCGGCTTCTTCGGGGCCGCGAATGCCCATGCAGCAGGTGACTTCGACGCGGTCGCGATACAGGCCTCCCAGCAAGCGATGCAAAGGTTGCCCGCATTGTTTGCCGAGGATGTCCCAGCAGGCCATTTCGACGAGCGCCTGAAGATACGTTTCTTCGATGCCCCAGTCGGCATATAGAGCGGAGATGTCGGTTGGGTCTTTGTCTAACAGGATCGGTCGGAAATAGCTGGCTTCCTCACCGGTAAATGATTTCGCGTTTTGAAAGGAAAGACGTTGTGGTGTTTCTCCCCAGCCGATTATTCCTGCGTCGGTTTCAATGCGAATGATCAGCGCGCCGGTCGAGGAGGAAGAGATATACCGTGACTGATAAGGGGAAACCGGCGTTTGCATGGGAATATCAACCAGAAACGTTTCGACGCCTGTGATTTTCATGGGGGGCTCCAAAGGTAGGGGGATTCGTGGGAACAAGAAAATGCTACCAGTTCCCGAAGTGAGGGGCAAGCGGGTTCGCGCGTTCCTCAATTGTGGGCACGCTTGTTGTGTCGGCTGTTGTGATTTACAGTAGAGATTGATTCTCTGCTGCAGAAAACTTTTCTCATAGTTCAGTATCAAGAATAAAATGATGGTTCCTGAAATATTCAACCTGTTGACTCCGTTTAAGACACTGCCTGCTGAGGAAGTGTTTGAGGAGTTATTTTGTGGTTCGTCGTTTCGGGTCGAGCGGATTGTTTCGAGCGGTCAGGCGACTTCTGATGGGGAATGGTATGATCAGAGGCAGGCGGAGTGGGTGGTTTTGCTGTCGGGTTCTGCGGTACTGCGATTTGAGGGGGAAACGGAGGGACGTGCGCTGATTCCCGGCGATGCGGTGAACATTCCCGCGTTTTGTCGGCATCGAGTGGAAGCGACTGCTGAGAATCGGGAAAGCGTTTGGCTTGCAATCCACTATGAGCCTGTCGAGAATGGATAAATCGTAAAGCAGATTACCACCATAGAATAGATTTCAGGAAAGAATTTCAGACTGATGAAAAAGAATCCGGTTAAGGCGGCATTGCGTGAAGGAAAACCTCAAGTGGGAACTTGGCTCTCATCGGGGGATGTGATGATGACCCGTTTGATGGCCCGTATAGGATTTCCGTGGCTCACAGTAGATATGGAACATTCGCCGATTGACTGGTCGCAGGCGGCGCTGTTATTCGGTTCGATTGCAGATGCGGGTTGTGTTCCCCTGTGCCGAGTTCCTCTGGGAAAATATGAATTGATCAAGCGGGCGCTGGACGCCGGCGCGCATGGGATTATTGCTCCCATGATTAATACTGTCGAACAGGCGAAAACAGTGATCGATGCTGTCAAGTATCCGCCTGAAGGAAATCGGTCTGTGGGTGGCGTGCTGCATGCGATGAATTTCGATGCAACCGCTGGCGATTATTACAAACATGCCAACGATGAAATTCTGGTCATTCTTCAAACGGAATCACCTGAGGGCGTAGAAAACGCCGAAGCGATTTACAGCTTGCCCGGCGTCGATGGCATTTTCGTTGGTCCGAACGACCTGACATTTCAGATGAGCAAAGCGACGGGGGTGCATCCTTCTCCTGACGAACTGGAAGAGCAGTTGCAGATCATTTTAGCGGCTGGCAAGAAAACGGGCACACCTGTTGGCCTGCATGTGCAGACGATCGAGGCGGTGGAATCGCGGATTGCTGAGGGCTGGCAGTTTATCGCTTGTGGCAGTGAAGTGAAATTCATGCTTAACGATGCACAGCGGATCGTTAGTGGTTTGAATCTGAAAGCAGAAGCTGCTGACCTGGCTCGGTATTAAATCGAATTCAGCGAGATGAAAAATCAAAGAGGCCATCTGGAAACAGGTGGTCTCTTTTTCATGAATGGGATGAACGGTTATTCTTCACCGATTTGAATAATGGTCCGTTCCTGGTGGCTCCCATTGAGGATGCTGTCGACGGTTTTGGAAACTTGATCCAGGGTAATTACTCTGGCGCGGGAATCGAGGTCGGGCAGTTTCCAATCGGTGGCCAGTTTCTGCCAAAGTGCGGTTCGTTTTTCGATGGGGTACCAGGCAGAGTCGATACCAGAGAGTGTTACTCCGCGTAGGATAAAGGGGAATACGGTCAAATCGAGTTCGGTTCCGCCTGCGTTTCCACAGGCGGCGACGCAGCCTTCGGGCTGGATCGATCGAATGAGATGACTTAACAATGAACCGCCGACGGTATCAATGGCGCCGGCCCATTGCGCTTTGAGCAGGGGTTTTTTGGAACCCGTATTTACTTCATTGGGGTGGATGATTTGTTTCGCACCGAGTTCGATTAGCCGTTCTTGCAATGCTATTTTACTTGAGACGGCGGTGACAGAATAACCGAGTTGGTTGAGTAATGAGAGGGCGAATGAACCTACGCCTCCCGAAGCGCCGGTCACAAGAATTTCACCGGCATTAACGTTGATGCCGTGATGGAGGAGGCTGCTGACGCATATGGCTGCGGTGAGGCCGGCGGTGCCCAAAATCATCGATTCTTTTAATGTGAGTTCCTCTGGCAGAGGTACAATCCATTCGGGTTGCACACGAATGAATTCGGACCAGGCTCCCCAGCGTTCAACGCCGAGTTCATAGCTGGTGACGACAACGGATTGGCCCACCTTGAATTGATCGGAGTCTGATGCAACGACAATTCCCGCGGCATCGATGCCGGGAACGTGCGGAAAATTTCGGACGACTCCCGGTTGTCCGGTGGCGGCCAGCGCGTCTTTATAGTTGATCGAAGAATAGACGACGCGAATGGTTATCGCGCCGGGAGGTAAATCGTCATGCGAGATCGATTCTACGTCGGCTGTGATTTCGCTCTGTTCATTTTTATTGACTTGATAGCAGTCGAAGGCGTTCTTCATACGGTGGTTCGATCCTGAATGTGATGTTTTGATTTATTTTTGTTACCAGGGGCCGTCGGTTGATTCCATTTCCAGACTGCGCCAGCAATACCAGCTGGCGAGGGTACGATAAGGCTGCCAGCGCTGGGCAATTTCAATGCAGGTCTGTTTATCGGGACGTGTTTTTAATTGATAAATTGCCTGAATGCCATTTTGGATGCCTAGATCGTCGTGGGGAAAAATGTCGGGTCGACAGAGTCCGAACATCAAAAACATTTGGGCGGTCCAGTTGCCTATGCCTTTGACTTGAATCAATTCCTCTGTGACTTCTTCGTCGGACATGAGATGTAATTTATGCAGGCGGACGTTGTTTTGCAGTACCATCTCCGCAAGATGGCGCACATAATTGGCTTTTTGACTGGAGAGCCCGACCGAGCGCAATTCCTCGTGTGAAAGGCGGATGATCTTTTCTGCCGTGGGTTGACCTTTACCACTGAGTGTGTGTAGCCGTTTGTAAATGGTGCGTGCAGCCGAGGTGGAAATTTGTTGTGAAACAATCGAACGTAAGAGCAAGGCAAAACGGTAGCGATACGGTTTGAGCGTGCAGACGCCAATGGTGTCGATGACGGTCTTTAGACGTGGGTCTGCTTTTCTCAGATGTTTCGACGCTTTTGCGAATGCGGCTGTCTGATCGTTCATTTTAAATTACCCGCGGGTGTATGCGCGGCTAGATCGGAAATCATATCATGCGTGGCGGTTTCAATGGCCTGTTCCCATTCTGCGGGCGAGAACTTTTCTGAATAGGGTGCCTTGCGGATGGCGAAGTTAATACCTCGCGAACTATTGATGATGGCGCCAAGTCCACTTTCATCAAAGGCGCCCGCGACATCTCCTGCACCGGCGCCCTGGCTGCCATAGCCGGGGACGAGCAGGGGAGTGTGAGGCATAAGTGCGCGGAGTTGATTGAGTTCTTCGGGGTAGGTGGCCCCGACGACGGCACCGATGGCGCCATAGTTTCCAGCGCCTTTTGTCTTCAACGCAAGTTCTTCGACGGCGGCAGCCACACATTCATATAGATTGGTGCCTTCGGTTTTGCGATCTTGAAAAGTTCCCGCGCCAGGATTACTTGTGCGTACTAAAACATAAATGCCGGCGCCTCTTTCAACGGCGACATTCACGAACGGTTCCAATGTGTCGCTGCCAAGATAGGGGTTCACCGTTAAACAATCTGAGGCCCAGACGGCGCTATCGGGGTTTTCGCCGGCGAGATAACCTCGGGCGTAGGCTTCCGCGGTGGAGCCGATGTCTCCGCGTTTGGCATCACAGATGACAATCAGCCCGGCGTCGCGTGCTTTTTTGATGACGCGTTGCAGGGCGATACAGCCGGCGGGTCCCCATTCTTCGAAGAAAGCGGCCTGCGGTTTGACAGCGGGAACCAGGGGGGCTACGACATCGATGATGCGGAAACAGAACTCTTGAAAGGCGGCCGCTACGATGTCGGCTTTGTTGTCATGCCGGGATTCGGCGGCTTTCACAATTTCTTCGGGAAGCCAGTCAAATCGGGGATCAAGGCCGACCAGGGCGGGTGTTTTTTTATTTTGAATGGCGAGATTTAAACGGTCTGAAAAATGGTGCATCTGATAACTGCTTTCAGTGTTTCGAGTTAAGCATCAATGGTCTTTGAATGTGGTAGAAGTCTCATACCTGAATCATACAAAGTTGAAGCGACAATCGGAATCAAAGGGGTTTTGGAATTCGAATTCTCAGGGAGGGAAATCTTATTGCTGTTCGATGACAATCGCTCGGGTGCGAGATCGTTTCAAATGTATAGAGGTACTAATTCTCATTGACAAAAAATGGGATGTCTGCGATGCTCGCGCCGCAAATCGGTTCGTTTTTGTCTGATTCATGGAAGAGTCACAACTATGTTGGAAATATTAAGCCCTTATCAATTTAGCGAACAGAGAGCGGAATATGATGCAAAAGTCGCACGAATGCGTCATTCTCACTATATGGATTATCCCCGACATGTGCATCTGGAGACATTGGCCCGGTGTAATGCGAGCTGTAATTTCTGCCCTTATCCGAATCTGAATCGCAAGCATACGAAAATGAGTGATGCACTGATTGATAAAGTGCTGAATGAACTCACAGAGTTGCCGCCGGAAATGAATTTTCAGATCTCGCCGTTTAAAGTGAGCGAACCGTTTCTGGATACGCGCTTATTTGAAACGCTGGGTAAGATCAACACGTTGATTCCTCAGGCGAACATCGCTTTGACTTCGAATGCTTCGCCGATTACGGAAGATAAGTTGGAGGCACTACAGGAAGTCAAAAATATCGGCTATCTATGGATCTCATTTAATGACCATCGAGAAGAAGAATACGAGCGCGTGATGGGTTTGAATTATCAGCGAACCCACCAACGTCTGGATATGATTCACGATGCCTTTGCTGATGGCGAGGTTTATTTTCCGGTTGTGCTGTCTCGTGTTGGCGATGGGTCGAAGGCAGATCATGAATTTGTGGAATGGGCGGGCATCAACTTCCCTCTGTTCAAAGCAAGTGTCTTTCCACGTATGGAATGGATGGGTCAGGTCGAAGGGCTGAATGTTTACGAGGTTCCCAATATGGGCTGTGAACGTTGGTTTGAACTTTCGATTACCGCTACAGGAGAAGTGGCCCACTGTTGTGCAGACGGTCAGGCGGAATATCCGATCGGCAATGTTAATGATCAGCATGTGCTCGAGATCTATAACTCGCCTGAATATCGCAAACTTCGGGAAGCCACTGTTTCACGCTTGAGCGTGGAACCCTGCAACAGATGCACTTTCATGTAATGGAAGTCGATTGATCAGATCAATCGTGTTTGCCTGCGTTCTGTTTCAGATAGGGTTTGAGTGCGGGAACAGCGTTTGGGATTTCTTCGACTACCAGACGCGCAATTTCGCGTGCTCCGTTACTCGTAAAGTGGCTCCGATCATCTGGTTTGGGGCTGAAGTAGGCACTCTTTTCATCACCCAGCTTGTTGAACATCGCGACACTTTTCTGATGCAGATCGATGACCGGTACGTTTTTCTCGCGACCTACTTTCAGCATGGCATCTGCATAGGGGCGGAGTGTGGTCCAGATCATGCCGTTTTGAAATCGTCTGCGTGTGACGGGAGTGATTAGAATCGGATTGATATTTACTGCGCGGGCTTCATCAATATACTGGCGAAGGTACTGTTGATAATCGGTCGCGGGGTCAGTCGCCCGGTCCCCTTTGCCCGGACAGTCATTGTGGCCGAACTGAATTAGCAGATGATCGGCTTTTTCAGCGACGACTTTTTTCCAGCGACCTTCTTTGATGAAACTTTTTGAGCTGCGTCCCGAGGCGGCACGATTGAGGATTGTAACATCGGAGTTAAAAAATTCGCCGAACACCTGACCCCAGCCAGTTAAGTCAGGACGGTCTTTGGGGCGTTTGTTATAAGTGGCAACCGTCGAATCGCCAATTAATAAAATTCGAATTTGAGTTTCACTGGCGGAAGTGGGGGGCGGAAAGGAAAGCAGGCAGGAGATCAGAATTGTAAACGCGATTCGTACTTGCGTTGGAGAAGGTTTCATGGATAAGCTTTCTTATTGATGGTAAATCGGTATGACTACATTTTTTGTAAGAAATGGTTTAGGTTTTGCTGGTTTTTCAGTTGAAAGAGGTGGAATCTGTTTGAAAAGTATGTTGACAGCAGAGAAAAAGTGCTTAAAATGGATAAAGATATCCGATATCGGGGTTGTCCCTGCCATTTTCCGCAGATTGTAGTATTGTTTAATAGTACGTTTGTTTCCCGCCTTTGTTTCAGAGTGACATCACTATGCATGCCAATTTAATGAAAGTCGCGAAAAGCGGCATCCAGTTGGTTGGACTCTTTGGTCTCTTCTGTTTGTTTCAGATGCCCGTGGATCTGTTTGCGCAAGTCAGTTTTGAAGAAGCGCCGATTAATTATAACAAATCGAAACCAGAAAATCTGATTACTCGTTTGCAAAAAAAAATGGATCAGGGTCAGATCAAGCTGGAGTATTTACGGGACAAAGGCTTCGGTTATTTACCTTCAGTGTTAAAGTCTCTGGAGATTCCGGTCTCTTCTCAGGTACTGGTTTTTTCCAAAACGAGTTTGCAGGTCAGGCATATCGACCCGCAATCGCCGCGTGCTTTGTATTTTAATGACGATATCTATATCGGTTATGTTCAAGGCGGTGCCGTTCTGGAAGTTTCTGCCAGTGATCCGAAACTGGGAACGGTATTTTATACGCTCGATCAAACGCAATCCGCCAAGCCGACCTTTGTGCGAAAAACATTTCAATGCACGCAATGTCATGCATCTTCGCTTACGCAGGGAGTTCCCGGTCACATTATGCGGTCTGTGTATCCTGGTCCCGATGGAATGCCCGTGTATCGTGAGGGCACCTATCGCAGCGATCAGTCGAGTCCCTTTAATGAGCGCTGGGGTGGCTGGTATGTATCGGGAACGCATGGAAAAATGCGTCATATGGGAAATATGATTTTTCGAAAAGGGGACAGTTCCAATAATCTGAATCGAGAGCGTGGGGCCAATGCCGTTGATTTGGAGAAGTGGTTTGATACAGATGCTTATCTCGGACAACATAGTGATATTGTGTCGTTGATGGTTTTGGAGCATCAGTCCAAAATGCACAATTTGATAGCCCGGGCACAGTTTGAAGGTCGAATTACCGTTAGAGATGCAGAAGTAATGAACAAAATGCTGGAGCGCAAGGCCT
>NZ_CALEMX010000179.1 GCF_937910335.1 uncultured Gimesia sp.
CGAAAAAAAGACTCCGATCCTTCATAAGGAAAAAGTAAAGTAAGTGCCATTAGGCGTTAGCCACGGTTCATCCCAAATTGCAAAGAACGATTGGAAAGAAGAAACACTACCTGGCCACCGTTGTTGTATATTTTAATTCCAATTTTGAAACAGTGGCACCTGATTTTCTCAGAGTCATCACATATTTTCGTGAGATTCGTGTCTTTCGTGGTAATCCTGATCCCAGTCTTTCGGGTCGCCTTTTACACTTATTAGCTGCGATACCAATGTACTACTGAGTAGAAACCTCAGATATGAATGAAAAGACGAAATTAAAACGTCCCTCAATTCTCAGTCATCCTTCATTCAGGAATATGATTGGCAGATCGACATGCATCCTCTTAATAGTCTCTGGCGTTCTGTTTTTCCTTGAGGGGCCGTACTCTGCAGGCATCATAAAACCAAAATGGTACCGAAATTTCAGGCGTTCTATTCCCGGCGTCGCGGAATATGATCAACGCAGGAGTATGTTAGCAATACTCAAATCATTGGAATTATCGGGAGTCATTTCTTCAACTCCCACAAATGATGACCCACCTCAATACGATTTCCTGGATGGAGGCTCGGATCTTTGGGGAACACCACTTCGATTTGAAACAATCAATGGCGTTCTCTCGATCAGGTCTGCCGGACCTGACAAAAAATATTACACGTCCGATGATCGGGTTTATCAAAATGAGTGAAAGCTGTTAGGAACAAGTTAATCGACCAAGCAGATTACACAAGTTTGTTGAATATTCTTTAGGAGAATTCTGGCGAGTGAAAATGAAGCATCAATCATTTTCGTGCCTTTCGTGTTTTTCGTGGTAGAAAAAAACTAACCGTTAGCATCTTCAACCGTCTCTGCAAGACGATCAATCTCCTGCAGGATCGTTTCCGCCTCAGCCATTAAAGTTGCATATCCCTGAATATTCCCATTCCGTTGTGCGTCACGCGCCTGCTCCAGCTTCGCGGCGTATCGGGCCTCTAATTTCTTCTTAGGATCACCACGCAACCAGCCAAACATCATTTAGTCCTCTCGAAAATCGTAAAGAATGTTATATCCAGGACTATAGTCGTACCGCTCGCGTTGGCAATGGAAAAATTTTGGGTTACTTCCCAACAATAGTCTGCGTATCCCATTCGATCTGCGAGTCTTTCACATACTTTGCCTCACCCGTATTCAGCAAGATCCAGCGCCCGTGATACCAGTCAGGCTTGCGTCCCACTACATAAAAACGCTCCACAAAATGCTTTGGTGGTTTATCTTGATTGCCATACCGTCCATGTAACAGTTTAATCTGATCACCAGAGGCAGGTCTTGTGAACCAGACAAAAGGGCTATCAGATGAACGCGAATTCAAACTGGATTCATCGAAGATAACCGGCCCTTTCAGTTCTTCAAATGAGAGATTCTTCTCATTTAGATATTGCGGCGTCATTGCGTAGACCATTTTCAGTGTCCGTTCATCATCCCGAAATGAAGGCGGATATTGAAAAAACGGCCAGATACCATATCCAGCGATCATGAATAAAAACAATAGCAGAAATCCATAAGAGAACCATCCTGATCGAATGAACGAATTCGATCTGTTTTCACTCACATCAGAATTCATTCTTGTTTCTCGTTCAGTTGTGGATTTTCATTCCTGTCAGCTAACGATGGCTTGCGCCATTCCGCTCAGTATATATGTAAGTTATAATCGAAAACTTAATGAACCGGTAATGAATTCTTAATTAATCCGATCATAGTGCTTCGATTCAAACAGAGAGAAAACAACTGTGACGATCAAATATGACTCGCTCATTCGCTTTGTAGTTCTGTTCGGCCTCTTAATCTGTAGCGCACAAAATCTGCAGAGTGCAGAACCGGCTTCTGTTGATCTCTCAAGTCTCGACGCTGATGTGATCATCAATGAGGACAGCAAAACATACGACTCGCATCCGTCTGCGGTGACCATGCCCAATGGTGTCACGTGGGTAACCTGGAGTGCGTTCAAGAACAGTCGCGATCAAATTCTGCTCCGTAAAATTGAGGCGAATGGCACATTGGGGGCGGTGCAGATCGTGAGCGAAGAGGGAGCCGTACACGGGCATCCGACTCTGGTAACGATGGGCAAGGGCAAGCTCTGGGTCATCTGGTCGGCTAAGAAACCGACTGGTTGGAAAATCCTGGCACGTTTGTATCAAGGGGGAACGGCGCAAAAAGTGATGACCGTCTCCGATCATCAAACCAACGCCATCCAGCCGACAGCGGCACAGATTGCCGACGATCAACTGATGGTCGCCTGGAGCGGACTTCAAGACGGACATTTTCAGATTCAAAGCCGTGTACTGAAAGGCAAGGACTGGCAGGAACCGATCACACTTTCTTTTGACCGATATTTCCCATTTGGGTTGAGCCAGGAATCGATCCAGGCTCGAATCATAC
>NZ_CALEMX010000180.1 GCF_937910335.1 uncultured Gimesia sp.
GCCTGAATGCACGACTGAATGACGCCACTGGTGAGAAGCGTTCGCTCAACGGGGTCCCGGCGCAATCGATGTAGGTGTGGAATTTACCACGATGAGTAAAGGCTACAGCATGGCTGGCTGGCGCATTGGATTCTGTTCGGGTAACTCGGAAATGGTCAGGGCGCTCTCTACGATTAAAGGCTATTATGACTATGGCCTGTTCCAGCCAGTTCAAATCGCTGCCATCGTCGCGATGAGGCACTGCGACGCCGCCGTCGACAGTATTGCAGCCGAATATCAATCGCGACGCGATGTCTTTTGTAGTGGACTGGAACGTTTGGGTTGGGAAATTGATCGGCCGAAGGCAGGCATGTTTATCTGGGCAAAAATTCCCGAACCCTGGTCAGAAATGGGATCGATCGATTTTGCCATGAAACTACTCGACGAAGGGGGAGTCGCTGTCAGCCCCGGCCGTGGATTTGGCGAAGATGGTGAAGGCTATCTGCGAATGGCCATTGTGGAAAATTCACAACGACTCAGACAAGCGGTTAAGCAAATTGGGAAATGTATGAAGGTGGAAGAAATTCCCGCCGAATAGACAAAGCGATACGATTTTGCCGATGTAATTGCCCGCGCTATGTACTCTGAGATTTACGTAAATCATCGATCGACTTCATAAAGCCCTGAATCTGATTATCAGCTAATTTGATGGTGCCGGCGTCTGCGCCGATCCGAATGCCTGTACGCTGCATGGGATCGCGCTGTTCCACAATCTTATTACCACTAATCGTCACGTCTGCTGTTTTGCCGGTAATATCAATCGCGACACCATCATCACCACCGCTGTTAATGATTTGATTATCGATCACCGTGTTGCGATTGGCCCAGAAATTCTTACCCCGCGCATCATTGCGGAACAGGATTCCCACTTTACCGCTATTGGTAATTTTATTCTGCCGCATAATGTTGTCGGTATCGTTGTGGCCAATGGAAATACTGTAATTATTGCCGTGCAACTGGTTCTGTTCCGCCAGGCCATGTTTGACACCCCAACACCAGAAGAGACCAATATTGTTGTTTTCGAGACGGTTATTCAAAATCAACGGGCGCTGTGAACCGGAACCCGGATGCACTCCCAGATCAGCATTGTCGTGACTGTGACAATTTTCAACCTTTACATCATGACAAATCTGAAAGCTGATTCCATCGCCGTTGTAATTTCGTGTGATCACGTCGCGAATTGTGTAGCGATTGCAATCCTGCAGGAAGATACAGCCACCATAATTTCCATTCAAGTTGGTATTATTTTTTCGATTTCCATCCAAAGTTAAGTTCTCGATCACCACATTCCGCGTGTATTCGCTGGTCAACAGCGGAAACAGCGACGACGCTGTTGGCTTGCCGGAGAGCCACAAATTTTTGCGGAGGCCGTCATTCAGTTTGAACCGGTTCCCTGATCGTGCAACCAGCGATCGCTTGATTACATCCTGACTGCCGTTACTTGGATTTTTCGCTATGAGCACAATACCATCGCCGACCTGAAAGTTGGCCGATTTCTCAAGCGTAATCTCCTGATCGTACCAGTCAGAATCTTCTGACAAAGCCACCGTCTCAGAAGCACCTTTGGTGATAATGGTTTCTGGGCCACTCCCTGCTAACCGAATATTTGATGGCAGATGCAAGGCATTACGTAGTGTGAACGTTCCCGCTTGAATCTGAACGGTACCTCCCCCCTTGCCCGCGATGTAATCAATGGCGGCCTGTAAGGCTTTATCACTGCTGCCGACGATGTCTCCCTTTTTGGGGCCTACGGAAATGGAAAGGCGTTCTTTCCAATCGGGCTCAAACCGCTGATCTCCATCGGTAGCACGGGGACGTTTCACAACAGGAGGCGCTCCTGCTGTGAGTCGCTTTGCGGAAACAGCTCCCATCCCGGAGACCAAAGCGGCTCCCAGAAAACGACGACGCGAAAGATCAGGTGAGTTCATAAAATCGCTCCGAGACAACTTTGCAATTTGATATCGTTAACTTTCCTGAATTGAGTTTCCTAAATTGCCTCAGTTAATTCAAGTCATTATTGAGAGATCTCTCATTAACGGGCGTTTCCATTCACCAAAGATTTGTTACTTTTGATAAATCACAGACATAGGAACAAACGTGATTTGCGATTCTGCTAAGCCATTGTTTTTAGTGCGATCACCGGCGCAGTGCCCTAGAAGAACTCCCTGCTTCGTAAACTCAATTGCCGTATAACAGTACCAGCCGTTCGGGTTCACCTCGATATTTTGAATATGCTGCCAGGTTTTGCCTTCATCTTGAGAGACGGCGATCGTCAGTGGTGTCCGTTTGCCGCGAAGTTGCGGACTGATTTTGTGATGATTGTTCCAGACGATCAATAAATCACCTGTCGCGGGAATACGCTCAATTGAGGCTGGAGAAACCGGTGAAATGATGTTTGATGGCTTGAGCTGGGAAAATGTTTTGCCTCCATCCTGAGAAAAAGCCACATACTGGCTGCCACCATTCGTACGACAGAACCCCATGAGCCGTCCATTCGTTAATTCAACAACTCCTGGTTCCTGCATATAAGGCTGTTTGTTGCCGGGTTGTTTTTCCACTTCAACCACATCGCCGCGCTGCCAGGTTTTTCCATCATCATCTGAGTAATAGCACAGGAATTGGGCACTGAAATTGAATCGGTCCGGGTTTTTCTGATTTTGATGTAAGGCAAGAGGGACCACAATCCTTCCACTTTTGAGTTGAACGACCCGGTCATTATTAAGAACATAATATCCAATGTCTTCAGGGGGAACGATCTCCAGGGGCTCGCTCCAATGCACGCCTTCATCTTTACTGATCCGCATCACTGGAATCAAATCATGAATCGAATTTTTACGTGCATAAAACAAAGCAATCTGCCCCGACTGCAACCGAAGCAGTGAAACCGACATAATGTTTTGCTTACCATCATTCTCGATAATCGTCTGATCTTTTTGAGTCCATGTTTTTCCTCCGTCCGACGAATAGCGGCCCGCTAGATAAGCGGACGAATGATCCGCGGCCCCACCAAGAAAATGTGTATAAACAAAAAGAATGCGACCATCTTTGAGCGTGATAAAATCGCCTTCACTATTACGAGGATTATTGTTTGTGGGAGGTAGTTGTAATACCCGTTGAATTTTAGCATGGATCGGCACAGTTGCTGGCACAGTTACCGGTTCACCCGCAACAAGAAATATCATCTGGGACGAACTTATAAGAACCGCTGCCAATAGCAAACATTTCCATTTCATTTTGGGAACTCATTTTTCTACTCAAGGTGAATGAAGTAATGCAACCCTGCTCCGAACGGAGTCGATTCGCAGAGTCTTTACCATAGCCAATTGAACCAAATATTGATTGACAAACCAATTCCGGTAAACAGAAGAAATTTCATATCGACAAGCCGAAGAGAACGAACTCTCTTGTTGTTCTTATGAAATGGTAACTCCCCGTATAAAAGTCTTTGATTAGAATTTCTTACCAAGTCAACGTCAAC
>NZ_CALEMX010000181.1 GCF_937910335.1 uncultured Gimesia sp.
GTATGGCGCAAATTACGTGCCAAAGCGAGGGAAGTCATCTGGGAAATGCGGGCTAGAAGATTACCGCCGCGGTGCCTTTGAAGTGGGAGCACCAAATGACGTGGTTCGCACTGTGGGAGGATCAGAACCAGAAGACTTCGAAACCATCACACGCCGTTATATTGCGGCAACCCCAATCACGCGTCGCAGCTTGAAAAATAAAGTTCAGGTGTTGATCGATTTGATGAAGATGATGCTCACACGGACGCCGGATATAGAGGCATATGAGTTATCTCAGGGCCACCCACTCCTCCGGGATTCTAAATATGGAGTCGAGTATGAGCCCTGGTTAACGCCACACAGCTCTGAGAATGCATACAGCTTGAATAGCACATTCAACGAGTGGCACACACAAACTCGAAACATGGTCTTAGCCACGGCTCCTCTTCAATAGTCTTTTTTTAGTCAATAAATTGTACATTCATTAAAAGGGACGACCATGAATTTGAACGAACATCCTACAGTGAAACGAATTCGCGAGCAAGAAGCCAATCTCTCTGTAGAAGACGCACCCGCGCTTGATGAAACCTGGTTACGTCAGCTTGTTCTCGATGCGGGAGCCGACGATGTGGGTTTCGTTGAAATCGAACGACAGGAACTCGACGATCAGCGGGACGACATCCTGAATGTCTTTCCTCGTACAAAAACGCTCATCAGCTATGTAGTGCGGATGAACCGGGAACCACTTCGCTCGCCTGCGCGTTCGATTGCTAATCTCGAATTTCATCATGCTGGCGATGAAGTCAATGAGATCGGTCGCAATCTGGTCGGACAGCTGGAAGGGGCAGGTATCAAGGCTCTCAATCCCTCGATGGGTTTTCCGATGGAGATGGACAATTTTCCGGGTAAGGTTTGGGTTGTGTCGCACAAACCGGTCGCCGTCGCTGCCGGCCTGGGAATGATGGGCATTCATCGGAATGTCATCCACGAGAAATTCGGTAACTTTATTCTCCTGGGAACGATTCTGATGGAAGCTGAGGTGGTGGAGTATAGCCGACCCATCGATTTTAATCCCTGCCTGGAATGTAAGCTCTGTGTCGCCGCCTGTCCGGTGGGAGCGATTTCCCCTCAGGGAGATTTCAATTTCTCAGCCTGTTACACGCACAATTACCGGGAATTTATGGGAGGTTTCACCGATTGGACCGAACAGGTCGTCGACAGTAAAAATGCCATCGATTATCGCGATCGCGTGAACGATTCCGAATCGGCTTCGATGTGGCAGAGCCTTTCCTTTGGTGCCAATTATAAAGCCGCTTATTGTCTATCCGTCTGTCCTGCGGGAGAAGATGTGATTGCCCCCTATTTGGCTGATAAAAAGACGCATCTCAAGGAAAACGTACGTCCGTTACAACAGAAAGAGGAAACGGTTTACGTTCTCAAGAATTCCGACGCCGAGCAGCATGTCGCCAAACGATTTCCCCACAAACCTATAAAACATGTCGGCAACACTCTACGTCCCGGCAACATTAGCGGATTCATCCAGGGAGTACCGCTGGTGTTTCAGCCAGGAAAGTCAGAGGCTTTGAACGCCACTTATCATTTCACCTTTACAGGCGCTGAGCATCGTGAGGTGACCATTGTGATCCAAGACAAGAAAATTGACGTCAAAGAAGGGCATCATGGCGAGCCCGATTTGCGCGTGACTGCAGACACAAAAACATGGATCGGCTTTTTAAGAAAAGAAAAAAACATTGTCTGGGCATTAATCACAAGAAGGATCCGCCTGAAAGGATCACCCAAATTATTACTGGCCTTCGGTAACTGTTTTCCGCAATAGGTTTCTATATCTGGTGAATGTTTAAAAGCGAGATGGGGACCAGTTGATTTTAGAGTTGGGTAAGAAGATCGTCGATTTGTAATGCAATCACTTCCTGGCGTTCTGGTAAATCATCTTCAAGCTGTTGAGCATACTTCAAATTCGACTCTTTCCTCAATCTCGCTATTGCATCAGCTACTTTTTGATTAACAAAGTCGACAGTGAGTGTGGCTGATAGAAATTGAATGTTCTTATCACTCCAGAATGCATCGAATAGGCTGTCGTTTTCGCAGAGGCATAAACCTGTGCCATGACACTCTTCGAAGAGTGGGTTTTCTCCTTCAAAGTACATGAGTGATGAACAATACTGAATCGCTGTAATGGCGCGTCCGGGAGTTTTAACGGTCCACCACGCGTTCCAGATGGGCTCAATGTTGGGGACGATGACACCAAGAGAATTAAAACGACCTAACCAGCCAAGTGAAGGAAAACCTTTTTGAAGTTGTGGGATTTCCCGTTCAGAATCCAAACGTTCGAGGAAGCTGTCACGAAAGAATAAGGTGACTTCAGTTAACTGTTTGGGAGTTAACATATTTTCAAAAACGTTACCATTAGATATTCCGTAATGAAATTCGGAGTCACCATGAGAACAAGGTTCGTTGTTTTGTAGAGTCTGGTGCCAGTCCATGAGGCAGACGGGAAACAAGTATGCAAATAATTCTGGTTGCAGTTTGACGTAAGCCAGATCATGGTGGTAATACCACATGTCAGAAAAATCAATTTGTTCGTAGGATGTCCGGGCTAATTCCTGTAGCTCCTCATCGAAACCATCAAACTGACGCTGCCAGACGTTTTCAGGAGGTTCGGGGTAATCGAATATCGCGCGAACCCGTTCCCAGCTGATTGGCTGTTGTGGTGGTTGATCGCTGATTGACTGATTCATGTTCAAAAATCCCAACTCTGTTGGAGCCCCAATCTTCCCGGTGCTGCAGGATCCAGTGCTGTGTCTAATTTCAAGTGTTCCTGAAAAAATCCGAACCCACTTCTTTAGAATGTGTCGATTTCGGTAAGTCTATTGCAACGTAGAAACGTTGATTGCGTTGCGAATATGATCAAGACACGGATTCTGTTTTCTGGTTCCGCCTCCATCTATATTAGGCGCCCCATTTTAATGGTGAAAGTCATGTTTGTAAGAATAGGTTTAATCTGAGCGTAGAGCAATGCGTCATCGATGCGCTCTCTGCGCGAATGATGTTGTTCAGGGGGCGTGTAACGTCAACCTGGTTCTGCCTTTTTGCCTTACTTCTTGTATTAGTATCATGACTTCTCATAACCAGAAATATCACACCAGCCGTCGGCTGGACGATCTGATTACGCACTATGCGCTTTCACACCGTAGCTCCAGTCGAATGTTCTGGAGATTAATTTATGTGGTTCGTTCGCGGAGCAACTTGCTCTCCCATCGGGCAAAGATCAGAAATTTAAAACAGAGTGATATTGAACGAGTCTTAACGTGTTGTACCAGGATGATTCGCTATCAATTTGCCTGGAAAAGATTTCCTGAAGCCTGGGTTCCCCCTGATGCCAGTCTGTTTGTTCAATTGCGCTCGCTCGTGCAGCATCTGTTTGATCAATACCCGGTGCCGAACTTTATGGCGTCGGTCTGGTGGAATAATCAGTATGCCCCATGGGAGCTGAAACTGTATCAGCATCTGGCCAAAGGTCTCAGTCTTCGTCAGTTTTCAGTATTGAATCATCTTCGGATCACCAAACGAATGGCGGCGTTGTTTATGCAGGCACCCGACGATTTGCGTTTGATAGAATCGATTCGCTGGGGACACGTTCTTTCGTTAGGAGGCGACGATCGACTGGCCCGCATTCTAATCAGCCAGACCTGTTTGGGGATGTTCACCGAAGATGAGAAGTTCTGGGAATCGGTGATCCGATTTTTGATTCAGAATCAACCACTCTCAGCCGATGAGATCGTAGAGATTGTACGGTTTATCCAAGAGCAGCGATTTGTACCAGCAGAAACAGTCTGGGGCAGGGGAGCAGGTGAAGATCCGGTTCAACCCGATTTTACATTACGGGGTCGCACCTTGATGTCCCTGCGTCGGCATCAAGCGAACTGGCGCTCCGAGCTGATTGAGAAAGGTCTTATGCCGCCACTAGATATTCATCCGCTGGATTTCCCCTGGAAGCGTTGTAAAATCAGTTCGTTTCGATTTGAAGAAGAAGGCATAGCCTGGACGATTGACGAATTACTGACTCCTCGGGAACTTCGGAATGAAGGGCGGGTCATGCAGCATTGCGTGGCGGAATATACTTCAGAATGTGCCCGCGGGATGACGACGATCTGGTCCATGAAGTGTCATCAGGGTACACGCAAACGTCGTACTCTGACGATCGAAGTCGCGCCAAAGGCAAAGGTCATCTTACAGGCCAGTGGAAAACAGAACTGTACCCCCAGTGTCGAGGTCTCAGAAATTCTCAAACGCTGGGCTAAGCAGGAAAGCTTATGGTATGAAACAATGGCCTAAAGCAGAAATTAATTTCAAAAACAGAGGCACATCGGAATAATCTGAACCAGGGTTGTGCATCAAGTCTGAGATTTCGGAATCACAAAACTCATATGCATTTCGGCATGACGCAAATTAAAGTCATTCCATTCTTTGTTCGTCATTTTACCGAAACCGGGATGATCTACGCGTGCCGTCTCGCTCTCCTGCCGTTTGACGGCAGCGCGCAGAGCCGTCAGGCCTTCTTCTGTGGTTGTATCGTCGGGGATAAATTTACTGGTACTCTTGAAGCCGGGGGGTAATGCTTTTGTGAGAAACTTTCGTTTCATCAGCAATGTCATCAGAAATCGTACGGGGGCCGGTAGTTTAAAATCCATACCATCAATCGAAGCATCGAGCGACATGGCAAGATGTTTGAGGATCTGGCCCAGTGACCAGTTTCCCAGCAGGTCTACATCGCTTTGAGACATCTGGTCTGCATCTGCCAG
>NZ_CALEMX010000182.1 GCF_937910335.1 uncultured Gimesia sp.
GAGAAGACCGGAAAAGAGAGCTATCTGATCTCGCTGGTTGAACACCGAGAGGAACCTTTTATGCCATTGAAGGAAAATAAACTTTCTGATAAAGAAATCGCCAGTCTGTCAAAATGGATCGATTTAGGCGCCCCTTATGACAAACCTTTGGCGACTACCAAAAAATCGAGTTCAGAAAAAATGGTCATTACTGACGATGATCGAAAATTCTGGTCGTTTCAACCTCTCAAAGCACCTGAGATACCAACCGCCAAAAAGAACTCCTGGGGGCAAAATGAGATTGATCAATTCATTCTTGCAAAGCAGGCAGAGAAAAATCTGTTACCTAATCCGAAAGTAAGCAAACGCGTTTACATTCGCCGCGCCTATTTTGATTTAATCGGCTTACCCCCGACTCCAGCTGAAGTAGAAGAGTTTCTTGCTGACCAGTCTCCCGATGCTTATGAAAAACTGATTGATCGCTTGCTGAACAGTCCCCATTACGGCGAACGTTGGGCACGCCATTGGCTGGATATCGCTCGCTTTGCTGAAAGTCATGGCTTTGAGCATGATTATGATCGCAATTACGCATACCATTATCGGGATTTCGTGATCAAAGCGCTGAATCAGGATATGCCCTATGATCAATTTCTAAAATGGCAGTTAGCCGGCGATGAACTTGCACCGAATAATCCTCTTGCATTAATGGCAACCGGATTTCTCGGAGCAGGCGTGTTTCCTACTCAAATTACTGCAAATGAAGTCGAACGAACCCGCTACGATGCACTGGATGACATGCTGAATACCACCGGTCTGGCGATGCTGGGTCTCAGTGTCGGCTGTGCACGTTGTCACGATCATAAATTTGATCCCATCGCCAGCGACGACTACTATCGTATGCTCTCTACATTCACAACAACCGTGCGAACAGAAATTGAACTTGATCTAGATCCTGAGAAATACAAACAGGAAAAAGCCAAATTTAATCTCGTTCATGCCCCACTGGCCAAAGCATTAAAAGAGTATGAAACCAAACAGATCAAACCTCATTTTGAAAACTGGCTGAAGCAGGGTAAAGTAGATTCTACACAGCTCAATGAATGGATTGTTCCGAACGTT
Organism: uncultured Gimesia sp.; assembly: GCF_937910335.1. Lineage (GTDB taxonomy): Bacteria > Planctomycetota > Planctomycetia > Planctomycetales > Planctomycetaceae > Gimesia. The sequence goes on from NZ_CALEMX010000182.1 coordinate 1,099, forward strand.
GTCAGTCATTCATCCAAGGGTAAAGCAAAATTCGAAAAACAGGAAGATGGTTCGATTCTGGTCAGTGGCCCGAATATCAATCAGGATCACTACACCTTTACATTGCGAACTAATGTAAGACCGATCCGATCGATTCGCCTCGAAGCTTTAGCACATCGTTCGTTACCGCGACAGGGACCAGGCCGTGCTGTTAATGGAAACTTTTCTCTGACCGCCTTCAAAGTGAAAGCGAAGAGTGTCGCTGATAAAAAAGCCAAAGCAAAAGATCTCAAGCTAACTAACGCCCGTGCCACACATGAACAAAACAAGACAACCCTTTCAGCGGCCAGTGCTATTGATGGTCAATACGGTTCAGGTTGGGCCGTCGATCTGGGAGGCATCGGCAAAGATCAAGCTGTAGTCTTTGATCTGGAAACTCCGATTGACGTGGAAGGAGAAACCGAACTGACTGTTACGATGTCTTTTACAAATAACGTAAACCACAGCATAGGACGCCCTCGTTTTTCTGTCAGTAACTCTGCTTCACCCACAGTCAAAACGGGAACCGGCAGCCCTGAACAGCTTTCGCATGCCATCCAACTTGTGCAACAGAACAAAACGGACAAATTGACTGCCGCACAAAAACAAATTCTCGAACGTCGTTTTCGTGAGCAAGACCCAAATTGGGTTGCTCTTTCAGCAAAAGTCCAGAAAAGCCTGAAATTCGAACCCCAACAAGCCCTCACGAAAGTGATGATTTGCAGCGAAGGACCAAAAATCAAACCCGTTCGCCATCATTCTCAAGGGAAAGATTTCTTTGATGAAACCTACTATCTCACTCGGGGTGACACCGAACAAAAAGGGAAAGTTGCGAATCAAAGTTTCCTGCAAGTATTGATGCGATCTCCCCAACAGGAAAAAACATGGATCTCAGCTCCTCCAGAATCAGCTACAACATCGTATCGCCGAACGTCTCTGGCGAACTGGATTACGGATACAAAACAGGGTGCCGGTGCATTAGCGGCACGAGTCATGGCAAACCGGATCTGGCAACATCATATTGGAAGTGGGATTGTTACAACCCCCAATGACTTCGGCCTTCAAGGAGAACGGCCCACTCATCCAGAATTACTTGACTATCTGGCCAACCAACTTATTCAGCAGAACTGGCGATTAAAACCATTACACAAACAGATCATGCTGAGCGACACCTATCGTCAGTCGACAGATTTTGATTCAGAGAAATCTAAGATTGATTTGGAAAACAAACTCTATTGGAGACGTTCGCCCCAAAGACTGGAAGGCGAAGCCATTCGCGATTCCATTCTGTATATCGGAAAGAAACTCGACACAACAATGTACGGGCCGGGAACATTGAAACAGAATAATTTCCGTCGCAGTATTTATTTCAAAATTAAACGCAGCCAATTAATTCCGATGATGCAATTATTTGATGCCCCCGAAGCGTTAGTCAGTATTGGCCAGCGTTCCAGTACCACGATCGCACCGCAGGCACTCCTGTTTATGAATGCTCAATTCGTGCGAGAATGTGCTCAGTCATTTGCAGAACAAATACAGCAGGCGCATCCTGCATCAATCGAACATGCTATTACAAACGCGTACCAAATTGCCTTGGGACGAAGCCCCTCAAAAAGTGAAGCAGCAATTTCTCATGAGTTTATCCTGCAACACCAGAAATCATATGAAGCGGAAAAGAAACCAAAGGCAAAACTGCTGTCATTGACCGATTTCACACACGCTTTATTAAGTACGAACGAATTCGTCTATCCGAACTGATTCGTTATTTGATATTAAAATATAACTCGAACAACATTTTTTCTTTAGGGAAATGTGATGTTACAACCACCATCAGAACTACCAACAATTTCTTTGAATCAACTGCTGGCACGCCGCCAACTCCTCAAGCATGCCGGTAGTGGCATAGGAGCCCTGGGTCTGCTAAGTCTATTGAAACAGGAAGGGGTTCTTGAAAGCACTCACGCTGCCCCATCGATTCAAGCACTCAACCCATTGGCACCAAAGCCTGCTGATTTACCTGCAAAAGCAAAATCTGTCATCTGGTTATTTATCAATGGTGGTCCCAGCCACGTTGATACCTGGGATTATAAACCCGAACTTGAAAAACGAGATGGCGTCGCTCTGGAAGGATTTGATAATAAAACCGGCTTCTTCCAAAACGCAGTCGGTCCATTAATGAAAAGCCCTTTCAAGTTTAAGCCGTATGGAGAATCCGGAAAATGGGTTTCCGAGATCTTTCCTAATCTGTCTCAACATGTAGACAAGATGGCCTTTATCCACTCAGGCCATACTGAATCAAACAACCATAGCCCGGCACTATTTATGATGAATTGTGGTGTCCCCAAGATGGGACACCCCTGCGTCGGTTCCTGGGTGACTTACGGACTCGGCTCTGAAAGCAACAGCCTACCTGCGTTTGTCGTCATGTCGGATCCATTAGGAAGAGGCCTGCCCAAAGGACAAAGCTTGAACTGGGGAGCCGGTTTTCTACCCAGCGTGTTTCAGGGCACTTACCTCAGACCAACGGGCGAACCCATTGATAACTTACAACCGCCCTCAGTTCTTACAGAAAAAGGGAGACAACGTTCTCAGCTCGATCTGTTAAAATCTCTGAACCGTCAACACCTTGAACAAAATCAAGGCGACCAGGAACTGGCAGCACGCATCGAAAGTTTCGAACTTGCCTATCGGATGCAGAGTGCGGCTCCGGATGCGTTAGATATCTCACAAGAACCGAAACATCTTCAGGAACAGTATGGCATTGGAAACAAAAAATGTGAACACTTTGCGAAGCAGTGTCTAATTGCCCGACGGATGGTTGAGCGCGGCACCCGTTTTGTCCAGATTTATTCGGGCGGAATGGAAAACCAACGAAGCTGGGACGGTCATCAGGATATTAAAAACAATCATAGTGGCTTCGCGGGAGAAACGGATCAGCCCATCGCCGCATTACTGGCTGACCTGGAATCGCGGGGACTTCTCAACGAAACACTGGTTGTCTGGGGTGGTGAATTTGGTCGTTTGCCGATTGCTCAGAAAGGGGCCAACCCCGGACGTGATCACAACCCGCATGCCTTTACTACATGGCTGGCAGGCGGTGGCGTGAAAGCGGGAACCAGCTACGGAGCCACTGATGAAATTGGTTTTAAAGCCGCCGAGGATAAAGTACATGTCAACGATCTGCATGCAACCATATTAAGGCTACTGGGTATGGATCATGAAAAACTGACCTACCTCTATAGTGGACGACGATTCCGATTGACCGATGTAGGCGGGCATGTGATCGATAAAATTATTGCGTAGGAATTTGAGCCCGCGACAGAAGATACCGTATCTCAAGTTGTGTCCGATTGCTTAAACTTCCGGCGATACTCTGATGGTGAGACATCCATCACATTCACAAACTGTTTCGTAAAATAACTCTGGTCATAAAATCCGGATTCCAGTGCAATTTCTGAAATTCGCTTTTCTGTACGTATCAAAGATTGACAGGCGGCGTTGATTCGCACTCGTAAAATATATTTTTGAGGCGTAATCTGATAGAGCTTTTTGAACTTACGATCAAACTGACTGACAGATAAATAAATCAAGTCAGCCAGATCAGAGACTTGAATTCGCTCTTGATAATGTTCGAGCACATAAGCGATAACTTTATCCAGTTCCTGATAAGATTGAAATTGCGTTCCTGCCACTTTAATATCTCGCAAGACACCCGCAACGCCTATCACCTTGCCACCATCACCGAACAAGGGGATCTTGCTGCATAGATACCACTTCAGGTTTCCGTGACGATCAGGAATGAGCCAGACCTGATTTGGCAGAGGACTGGCAGATTCCATGACCCGCTTATCTTCTGCGACATATTGTTGTGCTAGATCTTTCGGGTGAATATCAAAGTCGGTTTTGCCTATGATATCCTCTTCCTTAGGAATCGCGCGAACGTCCATCCAGGTACGACTGATTTTGATAAAACGGCCTTCGGCGTCCTTTGCAAAAAAATAAGCATCCGGAATATAATTGAACAACTCTTCCAAATGGAGTTTGTTATCCAGCCGTTTAATGAAATCGTTGCGAAAGTGCTCTGAATCGGACATGCGTAAATAATACAAATTTATGCGTGTTTTCTACAAGACGACGTTGATCTAAGCATCTACTATATGTCAAAATAAACGAATCAGAGATTTCTTGCGCGTGATTACCATTTTCACGTTCTCTTTCTTTTCGCGAACGATCATCACAGAACCGGCTTTAATCGGCCCGCTCTGTTTTTAAAACCATCATATTGGGGTGCATGCATTATGCTGAAGTTTACCGGTCAAGGCACAGCACATACCTGTAGTGGAGTCACACGTAGAGACTTTCTACAAGTGGGATCGCTGGGCGCAATGGGGCTTTCACTGCCCGAATACCTGGAAGCCAAAGAACAGGGGCTCGTCGATAAAAAGAAAGATAATCGTTCGGCGATTATGATCTTCAATCTTGGTGCTCCCAGCCAGCTAGACACATTCGATATGAAACCGGATGCCCCAAAGGAAATCAGGGGTCCGTTTCAACCCATTCACACCGCCTCCCCTGAAATTGATATCTCTGAAATCTTTCCAATGCATGCGAAAGTAGCAGATAAGTTTTCGCTGGTTCGTTCCTGTTATCACACCGCAGCCGCCGTACACGATGCCGGCTGGCAGATGATGCAGACCGGACGACTCTTTACAGGTGGTATCAATACACCACATATCGGTTCGGTTGTAGATTATCTCCGTGGACGCAAAACAGATCTTCCCGCGAATGTCGTACTTCCCGAAACCATGGGGCGTGGCGGCGGAAACCTTCCCAATGGTCAGGCTGGCGGTTTTCTGGGGAAAGCCCATGATCCATTTGCATTAATGGCCGACCCTTCCAAACCAGACTTCAAAGTTCCTGACCTGCTACCTCCCAAAGAGATCGGCACGGCGCGGTTAGAACGTCGCAAAAAAATTCGTGATGTCGTAGATAGCACGATAAACTCTTTCGAATCAACCGAAGATGCCAAACTGCTCAATGGCAATTTTCATTCTGCCTACCGATTGATGACCAGTAAAGCAGCGCGTGAAGCCTTTGATCTTTCAAAAGAATCACCCAAAGTTCGGAAACGCTACGGCATGAATCGATTCGGCCAGTGTTGCCTGTTGGCGCGACGTCTGGTGGAATCCGGAGTTCGCTTTGTAACCATCAATACATTCCTGACCGTCTTCAATGAGGTTACCTGGGATATTCATGGTTCTAAACCATTCACCTCGATTGAAGGCATGAAAAACATCGTGGCGCCCATGTACGATCAAGCCTATAGCGCTCTGATCGAGGACCTTTATGACAGAGGCATGCTGGATGAAACTCTGGTTTGCAATGTCGCTGAGTTTGGCAGGACACCGAAAGTGAATCCCGCCGGTGGCCGGGATCACTGGCCGCAATGCTTCACAACCTATTTTGCCGGTGGTGGAGTTCAAGGGGGACGTGTTGTTGGCAGCAGTGACCCCATTGGTGGTGTTCCCGCGGATCGCCCTGTTTCACCAGCCGAACTGGCTGCAACCGTGTATCACAGCCTTGGCTTTGATCTGCATACGATTCTTCCCGGTCCCTCAGGACGCCCTTACCCGCTGGTTGATGTCGGCAAGCATCAAATCCGCGAGTTGTTTTAGCATCACAATATCAACAGAGATGTTGATGTTTATAATAAATCACGATTTTCTATAGATCGTATGCGGGGTTGTATCACAGGCTCCTGAAGTCACTCCTGTTACGTCATCAGAAATCTCGCATTTTAACTATCCATAAAGAGAAGCTCACGATGTATCCATTCAAAAATAACACGATGTACTTTCTCTTACTGATTATTACAGGATTGCTTGCTTCTCATTTAAACGCTACCACTCTCAGTGCAGCGGAATCAGATCATAGGATTGTCCTGTTACCAGAGTCGGTTCAACTTGACGGGAAAGAAGCGCGTCATGGATTATCAGTTCAGATAATCAGTGATGGTAAAATCGCCGGACCTGTCAAAGAGGCATACCAGCTTTCATCCAGCAACCCTTCTGTTGTTAAAATTGAGAGTCAGACATTGGTACCTGTCAGCAATGGACGGGCAGTCATCACCGCTACGTTAGGAGGACTGAAATCTAAAAGTACGGTCGTCGTTAAAGGATTTGATAAAGACCATCAATGGAGTTTCCGGAATGATGTTCAACCGATCTTAACGAAAGCGGGATGTAATTCCGGTGCCTGTCATGGTGCGCTCGCCGGCAAAGGAGGATTCCGACTGTCTCTGAAAGCATACGATGTCCAGGGTGATTATCACACAATTGTCAAACAATCTCGCGGACGCCGAACAGAATTATCAGACCCGGCTCGTAGTCTGTTCTTAATCAAACCTACGGGTGCAGTCCCGCATAATGGAGGAGTTCGTTTTGAAACAGACTCTCCCGAATACCGTATTCTATCGGGTTGGATCGCACAAGGTGCTGCCCCACCTGCTGAATCTGATCCCGTAATTGAACGTCTGGAAGTTCTACCCGCTCGATCGATCCTGGCCAAAGGACAAACCCAGCATCTCCTTGTGCAGGCACATTATTCAAATCAATCAGTGCGTGATGTAACTCAGTGGACCACGTTTTCTTCGGTCAATGAAAGAGTGGCTCAGGTTGATTCTCAGGGATCTGTAAAAGTGACCGGCTTCGGAGAGGGCGCCATTGTCTGTATCTTCTCCAGTAAAATTGCGATTTCGAAGATCACGTCCCCTTACTCTCAAAAAATTGATCCCGCGATTTACGAAAAGTCACCACAAAACAATTTCATTGATCAACTGGTGATTAAACAGTTAAAACGATTGAACCTTCCCCCTTCACTTCAATCGAATGACGCCAACTTTATTCGCAGAGTTTATATCGACACAATCGGATCACTTCCCAAGCCTGAAGAAACAAAGAAATTCCTTGCCGATCAAAGTCCTGATAAACGGGTCAAGTTAATTGACCATTTATTAAACAGCCCTGAATATGTTGATTACTGGACTTACAAATGGTCGGACTTGTTACTGGTCAACGGAGAGCTCATCCGACCAGCGCCAGTAAAAAAATATCACGAATGGATTAAATCACACGTCAAAAACAATACACCCTGGGACCAGATGGTCCGCGAATTAATTACCGCGCAAGGCAGTAGTGTTGAAAACGGTGCCACCAACTTTTACGCTCTGCATCAGGATCCTGAATCCATGACAGAGAATGTCAGCCAGGCATTTTTGGGTTTATCCATTGAATGCGCAAAATGCCATAACCACCCATTGGAAAAATGGACCAATAATCAATATTACGCCATGGCAAATTTCTTTTCGCGCGTTCGAGCAAAAGGCTGGGGTGGCGCCACAGGTTCCGGAGATGGAATTCGAACTTTGTTTGTAGCCACCGAAGGCGATCTGGTTCAACCTCTGACAGGTAAGCCTCAACCCCCCACTCCTCTGGATGGAACGCCGATCGACATCAATGCTCCGGAAGACCGCCGCATCTATCTGGCGAACTGGTTGACTTCAAAAGAGAATCATTTTTTCAGTCGCTCGATTACGAATCGCGTCTGGGCAAATTTCTTTGGTGTCGGACTGGTTGAAGCGGTAGACGACATGCGGGAATCTAACCCTGCCAGTAATGAAGAGTTACTGGTCGCTGCATCCGATTATCTGGTCAAAAACAATTTTGACTTAAAATCATTAATGAAAGTAATTCTTCAGTCTGCCGCCTATCAAAGAAGCAGCCAGCCACTTCCTGAAAATAAAGACGAGCAGCGTTTCTATTCCCGATACTATCCTCGGCGGATGATGGCCGAGGTTCTGCTGGATGCCATCTCGCAAGTAACGGAAGTCCCCGACGAATTCAACATGTATTACGAGCCGAGTCCAACCAAGACTGACTTCTACCCTAAGGGGACGAAAGCCATTCAGCTTTATGACTCATCAGTGATTTCGTACTTCCTGAAAACATTCGGGCGTAACGAGCGTATGATTACCTGTGAATGCGAACGCTCAGAAGAGCCCACGATGATTCAGGTATTGCACATCTCGAATGGCGATACGATCAACAATAAACTCAAGGCAAAAGAAAGTCGTGTTACCAAATTTTTAGAAGCTAAAAAATCGGAAAAAGAACTCATTGAAAATATTTATATGTTATGCCTCTCTCGCAAACCAACGGTCGCGGAAGAAACACAACTATCGAAACTACTGTCTGAGACACCAGCAGCAGAAAAACGACAGGCGATCGAAGATCTGTTCTGGGGAGTTCTCAGCAGCCGCGAGTTTCTATTTAATCACTAATTCCAGAGTCGACTCCTTAATAGAAAAACAGTTTATCTATACAACTGACTTGAGGTCATTGATGTTACACTTTCTGACAAATTCCATCCTGGTTTTTTCGCTGGTACTGTTGATCGGTCACTCCGATACTTTACAGGCAGCAGATACGCAATTGGACTATTCAAAACAGATTGCCCCCCTGTTCCGAAAATATTGTGAAAGCTGCCATAACGTCGATGACCCCGAAGGTAAATTTGCCATTGATTCTTACAGTAGCCTGCTCAAAGGGGGAAAACATGGTCCAGCACTTCTTCCCGGTGATAGTAAGAGCAGCCGTCTGATTCGGATGGTCAAAGGCGAAGCCAAACCAGTCATGCCTCCGGAAGACAGTGGTGAGAAATTAAGTCTCGAAGAAATTGCTTTACTGGTCGAATGGATTGATCAGGGCGCCAAAGGTCCTTCAGGCAAAGAACCAGCGCGGATGAAATTAACGGTTCCGGAGATTAAGCCCACAAAATCAGTTAACAAACCCATCGATTTTCTTGCCTGGTCAGCAGCAAACGATTTGATTGCCGTCGCGCGTTTCGCAGAAGTACAAATTTTATCAGGCAACACAAACAAGATCATTCATACTCTGAAAGGACTTCCCGGCAAGGTGAATTCCGTGCGATTCAGTCCTGATGGAAAATGGTTGATTACCTCTTCCGGAACGACAGGATTATTCGGGCAGGCTGCGATCTGGGATGTTTCGACTGGCAAGAAGTTGAAAGAATTTGTAGGCCATCGAGATGTCTTGTATGCAGCGCAAATCAGCCCGGATAAGAAATGGTTGGCTACAGGCAGCTATGACCAGCGTATCATTTTATGGGATGTCGCGTCTGGAAAAATCGTCCGACAATTAACCGGGCACAACGGTGCGATTTTTGATTTAGCTTTCAGCCCGGACAGTACGACACTCGCCAGTGCCTCCGCCGATGCAACCGTCAAAGTCTGGCAGGTCTCTACGGGAAACCGTCTTGATACGCTCAGTCAGCCACTCAAAGAACAGGTTTCTGTCTCCTTTAGTCCGGACGGTAATTATATTCTGGCAACGGGTGCAGACCATCGGATCCGTAAATGGAAATTTCTTTCTCGAAAATCAGCGAAAATCAATCCGTTGGTTCATGCCAGTTTTGCTCATGAAAACCCGATCATCCAGTTTATATTTTCGCCTGACAATAAACTGCTGGCATCAATCTCTGACGATCGATCTCTTAAAATCTGGGATGCGAATCGGATTCAACTGCTGCACGTCCAAGAAAATCTGCCTGCGATCCCAACCTCTGTTGCGTTTTCACCTGACTCTCAGATGGCACTTGTGGGGTTCAGTAATGGACTCTTACAGCGCTATCCGCTCCCATCAAAACTTTCTGCAACAGTAGAGAAACCGAGTGTGATGACTAAAACTCCGCAATCTGTTTCTCACTCGAATGTAATCGTCAAACCAGTTCAAATCAAAGAGACTGAGCCTAATAACCAACCTTCTGAGGCCACAGTCCTGAGTTCACCATCTGTTGTTGCCAGCGGTTTGATTGAGTCTACACAACCGGGACAAACAGACGTTGACCTGTATCGCTTTCAATCGAAAGCGGGACAAGAATGGTACATCGAAACGAATGCCGCTCGCAAGAAATCAAAACTGGATTCGAAAATTGAAGTTCTCGATGCAGATGGAAAACAGATTCCCAGAGTTTTACTGCGAGCCGTCCGCGATTCCTATTTTACATTTCGCGGAAAAGACTCGAAGATTTTAAATGATTATCGAATCCATAACTGGAAGGAAATGGAGCTAAACGAATATCTGTATGCGAATGGTGAAGTCGTAAAACTCTGGCTCTATCCCCGTGGACCAGACTCGGGATTCAACGTCTACCCAGGCACTGGTGGCAAGCGTTATACTTATTTTGGTACCAGCCCGATCACACATGCCTTGCATGAACCCTGTTATATTGTTGAGCCACATCCAATCGGAACCGAATTACCGCCGAATGGCCTGCCTAATTTCACCGTTTACTATGAAAATAACGATGATGGGCGTAGGGAGCTGGGTGATGACAGCCGCTTGATTTTTAAAGCACCGAAGACAGGTGTGTATTTTGTGCGTGTTTCCGATGTGCGTGGATTCCAGGGAAAAGATTTTCATTACGAGTTGACGGTCCGTCCCAGAAAACCGGACTTCAAGGTGACACTCAATGGAGCTAACCCTAGAGTAAACGCGGGAAGTGGAAAAGAAATTGAAGTCGTTGCTCAGCGGATTGATGGCTTCCAGGGGCCGATCCAAGTTGATATCACAGGACTACCTCGGGGATTACACGTTACCAGCCCCATTATGATTCAAGCAGGCCACGATCGTGCATACGGTCTGATTTCTGCTGACTCGTCCCCAGGCTCAGCTGTCAATCCTGATGCGGTCGTCGCTCTCAAACCCACCAGAGAGAATCAACCAATCACAGTCACAGCCACAGCGAAAATACGTGGGGCCCAAATAACACATAACGTGAATTCATTGGGAAGAATCCAGCTATTGGAAAAGCCTAAGTTAATCGTCAGAATTGCAACTCAAAATATAAAGAGAAGTAAGGTAATCGATTCTAACCTGGAACGCATCCCGGAAAAACCGCTAGAGCTGACGATTCATCCAGGCGAAACGATCGCAGCCAAAGTTCTGCTGTTGCGGAACGGATATAGCGGAGTTGTCGGGTTTGGACGTGAGTATGCCGGACGAAATTTGCCGCATGGCGTCTATGTAGATAACATCGGTCTGAACGGACTACTTCTCCTGGACAATATGAATGAACGAACTTTTTATCTGACAGCCGCGAAATGGGTTCCAGAAACGACGCGTTTATTTCATATTCAGGCAGCCCAGGAAGGGAAACAAACTTCCATCCCTGTTCTGCTGCATGTGAAACACAAAGAGAAGCTGGCTTCGAAATCTCAATAAGATAATGGGATGTAGTAAGTTCCCCAAGAATTATTCGTCACACTTGTCGCTACGCTGTTTATGACCGTGAAGGATTCGAACTCAAATCTGGCATGGGAGCATGTGGATAGTCTGCGGGTTGATACTGAATTGACAGTTCGGGCGTCATCAGTC